>DATFGJ010000265.1:0-5547 GCA_035249585.1 Lacipirellulaceae bacterium | reverse complement strand
AACTGCTTCGGCCAATACATTTCCATTGACATCCTGAATCTGGAGATCAAGATCACCAACCTGACCACCTAGAGGGCCGAAATCGTCCTCATTACGGTATGTCCTCACGACCAATTTGCCCGTGCTATGCGCCGTTACCTTAAAGAAATCTTCGTCGTTTTCGAAAACTGTAAGCTTGCGTAAGGTGATCTCCGTTTCCGAACCAAGCACTGTAGCCTCAAACCGGCTATCGTTTTCTTCAAACCCATCGCCGCCGTCGCCACCGGCGCCGACCACGATGTCGTCGGCATCGCCCGCCATCATCCGCCGATCTTCCAGTGGCTCAACGAGCAACCTTCGCCGGTACGACTGCTTGGCATTCATAACACGCTCGACTGGCGAGATGCCAAATCGTGGGCGGTTTCGAAAAAATGCCTTTGACATATCAAGCTGGCGATGAAGCGAGCGTCGTGTGAACATGGTGCACATTCTTGGGGTCAATGAAGTTCATCAAGGCGGAGGCGCGGCCACAACAAAGAACGCGGCAACCTCCCAATTCGCCGGTGCTGGCACGGCTGCAGAATGGAAAGGATTATAAACTGGACAAAATGGGTGGTTCAAGAAGCCACTGACGGTTTCTCAGAGTTTTCCGTCGGTCGACTGGCCGTGGCGGGGCCCACCTTGGAAGAACCCGGGGGCAGCCGTCACCCGGCGCGGATCGGCGAGATAGGGCTGCCAGTTGCCGGCGCAACAAAAAACGCCGGCCTTTGCAGGCCGGCGTTGAGATAAGGTTAGCCCTGTGTATCGGTGAACTTACCAGCAAACTTCGACGCGCGTCACCAAGCCGTCGAAGGTGATGGTGTCCTCGACGTCCGTGTAATTGTCCGCCTGCACCGCGTCGATGAATGTCGGCATCGTCACCGCGTTCATCCAGTGCGAGAACATGTAGCCTGACGAGAAACGCCAGTGGCCGCTTGCGTTCATCCAGCCCAGGCCAATCTCATACTCCAGGTGCGGAACGACTCGATCGTCTTTCCAATTCGCTTGGGCCAACAGCACGTCGGTCGTGAAGTTAAGCATCGTGTACCGGCTGCTGAACTGGCCGCTCATCACGGCGCCGGTCAAACGCGAATAGATCGACAGGCCGTTATGAATCCGCCGCTCGCCTTCGATGCCGGCCTTCAAACCGGCGCCGTCGAAGTCGATCGTCGAAAACGTGTCAATCTCGCCAGCTGAGCCGCCACTGAATACGCCGGTTTGGAAAAAGCTCTGCTCCAAGTTGCCGTACTGCACACCGACCAAGTAGCTCAGCGAGTGGCACGGACTCGAAGTCAACGAGCCGCGATACAGCAAATCCATGAGCTGAAAATCAACTTCCGAAAATGCGTCAACCGGCCCAACAGACGCCGTGATCGCAGCGCCGGGATGATGCACGAGCGAGCCGATGGCTCCGCCGCCGCCCGGTATCACGGGTGGATCCACTAGACTCAGCGCGTCGCTTTCAAAGTAGGCGTATGACCACTCGACCGCCGAGCATGCGCCGCATGCCACGCTGAAACCCATCCGAGCTCCGTTTTCAAAATCGGTGTCGAGCGTGCCGATGTCGCCGAACGGTACAGTGCCGGCACCGCCAATGCCGTCCTGCTGCTGCGCGTGCGCCAAATCAACTCCGCTCGTTTGCAAATACAACCAGTCGAAGTGCCACGTGAATTTCGGATAGCAGCAATCAGCGCCGCAATCGACGGCGTATTGCCCGTCGCAACCTTGCGCTCCGTGTCCATGCCGGCCTTCGGGGTAGCTGCCCCAGGGCGCATTCTCTGGATACGGCCCGTAGGCGCCGTCCGGATAGGGGCCGCCGTAGTAACCCGGATGCGCACCCGGCGGGTAATCGCCCGGATACATTCCAGGAACCGGCGCGTACTCGCCCGCGGCGGCCGCATTTGGGTCGACCGCGGCGCCATTAACAGCACCATTGGCTGCCCCATTGACCGCGCCATTGACCGCTTGAGGCGGAATGGGCGCTTGCGCCTGGGTAACTAGCATTGAGCGCGGCGACCGAGCCGTTGGAGCGCCCGGGGCGGCTGCCTGCAATGAACATACGGGTAAGGTTAGCAGAATTGCGGCGGCGCAGCGCGACCGGCACCACCGCGCAGCGATGGTCGTCTGGAAACGCGACATTAGATTGTCCCCCCCTTTTGGCCGGCGTCGCGAGCAACTGCCGGCCCAACTTCAAACGAACGAGATATCCGAAAAGCGCGCGCCGCCGGCGCGGGCCTGGCGGCGCTTGCTGATTAGATCGGCCCGGCGTTTCGCGTTACATGAGGTGAACTGTAGCGATTGTGCCGCCGCCGCATGCATGCCAACTCAAACAAAAGCTGCCCTGCCTGCCCGTCGACGAATCGACATGGCAGGCGAGGGCAGTTAGAGGGGTCAAGGTGAAATTCTAAGTTTCGTCTCTGGTGCGATCTCTAGTACGTAAGTATGGCGTCAACGCCGAACACGGTCTGGTTGAAATCAGCGGTGCCGTTGGCGGCGCTTTCGTTCGTCCAGTTGTAGCGGGCTTCAGGCCGGAACACGAGGTTGGCGTTGGCCCGGTAGTTCACGCCCACCGTGGCGCCGTAGTAGCTGGTCGAGCGGCCGACCCCATACGGATCGTTGTTGCTCTTCCACCATTCCAGACGGCTACCCAGCTTCCAGCAGTCGTTGAGGGTGTAGAACAGGTACTGGTTGACGCCCACGTCCTCGTTGTCAAAGCCGGTGACGGGCACTGCGAAGTCGCTGGTCACGTAGTCGCTCTGCACGACGTACTGCCAGCAGTCGCACAGGGTCACGTCCAGCACATTCGAGTGCGTGTAGCCTTCACCGCGCCAGCCGAAGTCGCCGGCCGTGAGGATGTAGGTGTACTTCACATCGTCGGTCATCTGCAGGCCCACGCCGCCCAGGAAGTTGCTGCCGCCGTCGCGTTGATCAAAGCCCGTGTCCCAGCCCAGCGTCCAGCCGGCGTACCAGGTGACGCAGTCGTTGGCCGTGTTCGTGAGTAAGATGCCCGTGTGCGTGAACGGCTCGCTGTTGAACATCGTGTAGGCGTGGCTGTAGAAGAAGTTGCCGGTGGCCGGCACGACTTCGTAGCCCACGATCGTGAAGAAGTGACCGACCTTGGCGTTCCAGTCGCCCGCGGCGAACTCGGCGTAAGCCTGCGGGATGGCCCAGCCGTAGACGCCGTGGTCGAACGTCACGTCCCAGGTGCCGCCGTCGTTGCCGAAGGCCTGGGTCTTCTGGGCGTCGGTGCCGTAGACCACGTCCACGCGGTAGCCCCAGTCGCTGCCGCAGTCGGCGTCGGCCAGGTCTTCGACGTAGAACCAGAACTGGTGCAGGTTGAGCTCATCCGGGACGTCGTTGAACTCAAACAGGTCGCCGCGCTCGCGCGACAGGCGGTTGTTCTCGTCATGGTAGCCGACCTGGAACCAGCCGCCGTAGTTCGTGTCGCAGCAGGGCGTGAGGCAGCTCTTGAGGGTCCAGGCATCGCCCAGGCAGCAGTCGCCAAGGCAGCTGCCCCAGCCGCTGTCGCAGTTGTTGCAGCCGCAATCGCCGTAGCCGTTCTCACAGCCGCACGGGGCGCCGCCGACATGGTCGCCTTCGACCACCGCGCCTTGGGCGTGATCGGAATGCTCGCCGTCGCGCTCCGGCGCCATCGGCGCCGCGGGCGGAGCGGCCGGCTCATTCTCGTCGTAGTAGCCGGCCTGCTGCGGCGGAATCAGTTCCTCCGGTTGCCGTAGCGCCGGCCGGGCTGCAATGCGCTGCGAAGCGGCCGCCACGGATTCAGGCTGCTGGATCCCAGTGGTCACGGATCCTTGTTGCGGGGCTACAGGCGTAAAAGCCGTAGGCTGCTTGAGGCTCGTGGTGACGGCCTGGCCGAAGGCGACGCCATCGACGATCGTCACGATGGCCAATGCGGTTGCCAGTTTGGAGAGTTTCATGTTGTGATACTCCGACAGGGTACGGGACGCCTGGATCGCGCGCGGGCAGACCGCGCCCGCGCGGCGACAGTCAGGAATTCGCTGAAGGTGTGAAGCGAGGCAGGAACGGATGGCAGGCGCCGGGCATCGCGCTGCGCCGCGGCTTATTGGTAGCTTCGGTAACGCCCGCGGCGATGAATGAAACGAACTGGGGTAAATCAGGCCATGCGGCCCGCATCAGTTACACGGATGTCAAACCTTGCGGGCTGCGCAAACCGTGCATCCGACCGCGGCGATAGATGCGCAAAACTCTCTGGTGTGGGTATTGCGCATCTGTAGCAATTTGGACACAGTCATCCAATGCGCGGCGCTTGAGCAGTTTGGGTTTAGGTGACTTGATTTTCGCCTCACTAATATTTTTTCTTTTTTCTCGTGGGGCGAAATTCGGCGAATTTCGCCTCAGCGCGCGGATGCAAGTCGTTTGTGGATTACAAGTTGGAGTGGGGCGGTGAGGCGAAATTGTCTGAATTTCGCCTCGGGGGGTGTGCAAAATTGTCTCCGGGTGGGGCGTTATTCGTCTCGCACCTCCACGTAGCCGAGTGTCTGCCACACTCGGCTTGGCAGTTTCGAAGAAACTGCCCTGCGTGTCACCGGTCTCGATAGGTGCGCATAATTCCTCTGGTATGGGTATTGCGCACCTGTAGCGATTTGGACACACCGAGAATCAATCTCGGCCAGGCGCGCGCACCCTTAGTGCAGGGTGGAAGTCGACAGTCGATGGACAAGACCGGCTGTTAGCAGCTCGCTGTCAGCGAATGCTACTTCTTCATCACTAGCCAATAGCTAAGAGCTGACGACTACTTGCTAGATTTTCAAAGAACAAAACGGCGACGTTCGAAGATCGCGCACCCCCGCCGAGCGTGGCCGCATTATACCACATTAAGTGTATATTTGTCTATGTACTTTTCGGCCAGGCAAAAACGCGCGGGGGACACTGAGCTTGATGCTCTTTGCCTTCGGATCTCTCGTACGGGCGTGCGACCGAGTGGCCCTTGCTTGCCAACATTATGCAAGTACGTGCATCATTGCCGTCCCGTTAGGGACGGATCGAGAATAGCCCAGCACTTTCAGTGCTGGGTACCTGGTGTCATTTAAACCCTCAAGTCCCGTAGGGACGGCCGAACCTATGCGATCCAACGGTCAGTCGTCCCTACGGGACTCACATCGGTGTTCGTGCCACTTGTACCCAGCACTGGAAGTGCTGGGCTATTATCACGTGCCCCTACGGGGCACAGTTGTTGCGATGCGGGCTGCAATCCCCTCCCTAGCCTCCCGGCAAGGGGGAGGGAACCCGAGGGGGGGAAATCGGGGGGAGGGAACAGGATCAGCAGGGCTGGAGCATTACTTGGGCCAGAGCTGCTTGGTTTCGCCGGTGGTGGAGTCGATCGTGGTGATCGTGTTTGACCCGTCGAGGTCGTCGGGGAACGTGGCGTAGGTTTGCGTTGGGCCGCGGATTACCCACGTGGTGCCTTTGCTTGATGCGGCGGCGGCGTCGATGACGACGGCCGCGTCGCCCGGGTCGTCGAAGCCGTAGACGAAGAGTTCGAAGCGG
>DATFGJ010000264.1:0-4558 GCA_035249585.1 Lacipirellulaceae bacterium | reverse complement strand
CCTTTGTGGTTGAGTTCTAGCACGTACCGCTCGTAATCAGGCAAACCGTTCGGCCTCAGCGGTTCAGTGATGAACGTGGTCTGCCGCGAAACGCTGAGCGGCGGGTCCGGTCCAAGCAGTTGAAACAGAAATAACAGCAGCAGTGATAAGAAAAGAGCGGTGATCCACCGCAGCAAACTGCGCTTCTTGCGGGCCGGTGTGTTACTTGTATCGCACGTCATGCATAGGCCAAGCATGTAGCCCGGACATTATTGACATTCACGCCTCCGACACTGTCACGCTGGCCTCGTCGCCCTCTTCCCGTTCCTCCGTCGGCACCCAAACGATCGCGGCGAGTGTGTCGCCTTCTTCGAGCGACATGATGCGCACGCCTTGCGTGTTGCGGCCGATGGGGTTGAAGTCGCTCACCTTTACGCGCTGGATCTTGCCGCGCGCCGTCATCATCATTAGCTCATCATCGTCGCTCACGCGGACGATGCCGATCACCGGGCCGTTGCGCTCTGTCGTCTTGATGTCGCGCAGGCCCTTGCCGCCGCGGCGCTGCGTGCGGTAGCGGAACGAAGATGACGAGCCTTCGGCATCATCCTCGCCTTCGCTGGGCGGACCCCCGGCAGAGCCGGGGGCTGTCGCGCTTGTGTCATCTGGAGGGCTTTCACTAATTTCATCGGGCGCGGCGTTGGGCCCGAACGGCGTGCGCTTGCCGTAACCCTTTTCGCACGCGGTGAGCAGCGTCGCGTCCGGGTCGGCCACGACCATGCCCACCAGGTGATCGTCCTTCGTAAGCGTGATTCCTTTCACACCGCTGGTGTTGCGGCCCATGGGGCGGGCATCCGCCTCGTTGAAGCGAATCGCCATGCCGCGCGCCGTGGCGAGTACGATTTCGTCGCCCGGCTTGGTGATCGCCACATCGACCAGCTCATCGTCCTCTTTGAGCTTGATGGCAATGATCCCGCTCTTGAGCGGGCGGCTGTACGCCTTGAGCTCGGTCTTTTTCACCAGGCCTTTGCGCGTGGCCATCATAAGATAATGATCCGGCTTGTCGAAGTCGCGCACGGCCCGGCAATCGGCGATTTTTTCATCCTCGGCCAGATTCAAGAGGTTCACGACCGCGCGGCCTTTGCTCTCGCGCGAAAGCTGCGGCAGGTTGTAAACCTTTTGCCAGTAGACCTTGCCCTTGTTCGTAAAGAACAGCAGGTAGTCATGCGTGCTGGTGACGAACAGGTGCTCGACCGGATCGTCTTCGTCGGTCTTCGCGCCTTTTATTCCCTTGCCCCCGCGGCGCTGCGACCGGTAAACGCTGGCCGGCGTGCGCTTGATGTAGCCGTTGTGCGAGATGGACACGACCATCGTCTCTTCTTCGATAAGCTGCTCGATGTCGACCTCGCCGAGATCTTCGTCGCTGATTTGCGTGCGCCGCTCATCGCCGTGTTTCCGCGCAATTTCCGCGCAATCTTCACGGATAATCTGGTAGATGCGCAGCTCGTCAATGAGAATGCTGTGATACTCGTAAATCTGATCGATGAGCTTGTTGTGCTCATCGATGAGCTTCTCCTGCTCCAGGTTTACCAACTGGCCGAGCGTCATCTTCAAAATAGCGTCGGCCTGAACCGGCGTCAGCGAATATTCCTCCGCCGTGCCGCGCTCCTGCTTAAACTGAGCGAATCCGATATCGCCCAGCGCGCGCTCAATCAAAGCGGCAGGCGTTTTGATCGCCATTAGCCGCTCTTTCGCTTCAGCCTGGGACTTGGAAGCCCGAATCACGCGGATTACTTCATCGATGTTGGCGTGCGCGAGCAGCAGACCCTGGACCGTGTGCTTGCGCTTGCGCGCCCGCGTGAGCAGGAACTGGGTGCGACGGCGAATTACGGTGACCCGATGCCGCACGAACTCCTGCAGCATCTCTTTGAGAGAAAGAGTGCGCGGCTTGCCGTCGACCAGCGCCAGGAGAATGATCGAGAACGAATCCTGCAGCGGCGAGAACTTGTAGAGCTGGTTCAGCACGACGTCCGGGTCGGCGTCCTTCTTCAGCTCGATCACCAGCCGCACCGGCTCTTTGAGATCGCTCTCGTTGCGCACCGCGGCGATGCCGGGCACCTTCCCTTCATTGGCCAGCTCGTGAATCCGCTTCTCCACCGGATCGCGCGTGAGCTGGTAGGGAATGTCCGAGACGATGATGCGGAAGCGGTCGCTCTTGTATTCTTCGATCCTCGTCGTAGCGCGCACCACGATCGTGCTGCGGCCGGTTTCATAACCCTTCCAGATGGCCGTCTTGCCGCAGACCACGCCGCCGGTGGGAAAATCGGGCCCCGGGATATGCTCCATCAACTCGGGAACCGTGATGTTCGGGTTGTCGATCAGCGCTACGATGCCGCGGCAAACTTCGCCGAGGTTGTGCGGCGGGATGGACGTGGCCATGCCGACCGCGATGCCGCCCGAGCCGTTCACGAGCAAGTTCGGAAACTTCGACGGCAGCACCGTCGGCTCTTGATGCCGCTCATCGTACGTGGGCACGAAGTCGACGGTGTCCAGCTTCAAATCTTCCAGCATCAGCGCGGCCACGGGCGACATCCGCGCTTCGGTGTACCGCATCGCCGCCGCAGGCAATCCGGCGATCGACCCGAAATTGCCCTGCTTGTCGATGAGCATGTGCCGCATGTTCCAGTCCTGGGCCATGCGCACCAGAGTTGGATAGATCACGCTTTCGCCGTGCGGATGGTAGTTGCCGCTCGTGTCGCCGGAAATTTTGGCGCATTTTACGCGCCCAGCGCCGGGCGTCAGGTTCAAGTCGTTCATCGCCACGAGAATCCGCCGCTGCGAAGGCTTGAGGCCGTCGCGCACGTCGGGCAGCGCCCGGCTCACGATCACGCTCATCGCGTAGGTGAGGTAGCTCTCCTTGAGCTCGTCTTCGATCGGCAGATCGATGAGCCGTAAAGCAATCGCCTGCTCCTGCGGATTTTCCGGCGGAGTTGGATCGGTGGAATCAGTCGACACTCGTCAATCCTTTCAAGCAGCTAGGCAGCGGGCGCTACAATTTCGGGCGCTGTGCAAGCGAAATTCAGTCTTTAGTCGCGACACTGACCGAAGGTTGGTGAACGGAGCGAGATGGCACCTCGAAAGCCGTTTCGCTCGGCGGCGATCAAGAACCGGAGATTTCATCCAAAAGGCCCGCAAAACATATGAATTTACCAATTTTACCCCCCAATCACAACCGGACGAGGTGCGCGCCGCGATGCGATCTTCCGGCAAAACGTCGAATTCATCAGCCAATTTTTGGTACACGCCAACGAACTACATTTACGACTTGAAACGTGTTGTAAGATCGTCGGTCGAGCCGGCCGAAACTGATCTGGAATTCACCGCGCAACGGCTTAGAATGGTGCATCGAAAACACGTCCCGCTAGACAGTTGGCATCTGCACGAGTGAACTCAAATTAGCCGAGGCAAGCGCCGAATGGCCGACCCATCGTCCACACGCCCCGTTCAAGACGAGACCGAAATCGAAATCGATTTGAAGGACCCCCGCCTGGCCGCGTTCCTGGCCTGGCTGCTCCCCGGCCTGGGGCACGTCTATCAAGGTCGCACGGGCAAAGGGGTGCTGTTTTTCGTGTGCATCCTCGGCACTTTTGTTTACGGCATGTGGCTCGGCAGCGGCCGCGTCGTATACGCCTCTTCAACCCAAGTGCTGGCATCGAAGTTCCCATTCCTATCTCGAGAATTTGCTGAGCGATGGCAATATGCCTGCCAGCTCGGCGTGGGCGTGTGCGCGCTGCCGGCGTACGTGCAAACCTGGCGTTATGAAAGCGGCCTCGATCCTCTTATTGGCGACAATTTCATGCGGCCGCCGCACAAACATCCGGCCGATATGGAGGGCGGTTTTAAATCAACCGATCAAACCGACCGCAGCCGCACCGTCGTCCATCCCGACGAACTTGCCAAATGGAATTACGACCTGGGCGACCTGTTTGAATTGGGCACCGTGTTTACGGTCATTGCCGGCCTGCTCAATATCCTGGCCATTTGCGATGCCTACGGCGGACCGCTCGTGATCCCGCCTCAGGAAACGAAAAAGAAGGGCGACGAGAAAACGCCCGAACCCGCGGCCAGCGCCGCAGGAAAGAAATAATGCTCGACTTTACTACGATCGATGCCGCCTCGCATTGGCCAGTGCTACTGGCTGCCATTAGCGCCGCGCGCCTATGGTATGCCGTGCCGCTGATTACCAGCGTCAGCCTGGTATGCGCCGCCACGCGCCATGAAGCGATGGTTCCCATCTTGATCCACGCCGTGCGCTTCGCAATCTGGGTCCTGGTGTTCATGGCCATCGTCCTGGCCGTGATCCAGTTCTTGAGCTGGATGCAGTAGTCGAAGCTATTAGCCGTTAGCTATTAGCAATTAGCCAGAGCCGGCAATCAGAAATTTCACCGGCGCGACTTGCCAAAAGCTAATAGCTAAGAGCTAATAGCTAACAGCTACTTCGCCGCGTCCGTAGCTCAATGGATAGAGCACTGGTCTTCGGAACCAGGGGTTGCAGGTTCGAGTCCTGCCGGGCGCGCTTGAC
>DATFGJ010000263.1:0-3686 GCA_035249585.1 Lacipirellulaceae bacterium | reverse complement strand
GGAGAACATTTAATTCCCTGCCCCCTGCATCCCGCATCCAGCATCCTCCAACGTCACCCCACCACTAACCGGTCCCCCAATCCATCGCTGCTATTCCGGCCGTGCCACACTTCTTCCGCCAGGCGGATCGCCATCTCCAGCGCATCGGGCCCATCGTCGTGCGTGCCGACTGGAAAATCCCGCAACTGGTCCACCAGCAGCCGCGTCGACGGCGAGCACTTCAAAAACTTCAGCCGACGCTGCGACAAGTACGGCCCCAAGCGGCGAATCCGCACCGGCTTGCTGATCTGGTTGTTTATCGTGGCCGGCACGATGTGACTGATTTGTTGCCGCGCGAATTCAGCGGCAAACTCTCCGCACAAGAGATCCTGGTATTGATTCGCCTCGACGCCAAACGCGTGCGGGCGAAGTCGCAAGCACAGCGCCACGCCGTCGGCCACCATCTGCGGCGTCGCCCGCCGAGCAAGGTCCGCTTCCACGTGAACCACTCCTCGTGAATCGATCCCCACAAACACGTATGCCGAGTAGTCGCCCCGCCCGGCGTCGCGACCCTTGCTCGGGTCGAGCGCGATCGCCCGAATCGTGAGCGTGTTCGGGAATGTATCGAGCCAGATGTCCTCGGTGAAATATTCCTCCGGCCACTCGCACAGCTCCGGGTCGACGGGCCGCCCTTGCTTTTCGCGCTGAAAGGCCGTGTCCCCGATTTCCACGCGAGTGCGCATCAGCGTGTACAGGTTCTCGACCTCCGGCCAGAGCACGACCGCGCCCGCATCCATCTCCGCGCGCCGGCGCTCGTAAAACTCACGCGCCGCATGCCGCGCGTCCGGATTCTCGACGTCGCAGTAAATCGCCTCCCATTCTTTCCACAGTTCCTTGTTCGTCGGCCATGAGTCGATCGCTGCGAAGGTGCGCGATGTCCAGCCGGGCGTGCGCGCCAGCTCGAGCGCAAGCGCTTCGCGGTGCAAGGCCGTCGCCACATTGACGACATTCGTGCGTGGCGTCCCGGCGTTGAGCAGCGTTCCGAGGAACCATCGCCGGGTCGTTAGACGCTGGCCGGCGGAGGCGATGTGCGAGTCGTTCTGCAGATCATCGCACACGACGAGCGACGGCCGAGCCGCCCGTCGCCGTCGCCCCCGGATTCCCTGGCCCGTGCCGTACGCTTCGATCGTCACGTCGTTGGGAAGCTGAATGGTCCAACTTCGCCAATGCTGCCCGCGGCCTACGGACTGCGGATAGGTGCGCCGCAGCTCGTCATTGTCATGCAACTCACTCCTCAGATTATCCAGGTGAATCTTCGCCTGGTCGCTTGTATCAGAAACGATCCAGATATACCGTTCCCAGCCTTCCAACGCCGCCCGCAATACGTAGCAGAACGAGGCGATGGTCGATTTCGCGCTGCCGCGCGGGCCGATCAAGTTGATCTTCGAGCCGCGTTCGCGGCCCAGCGCGTCGAGCTGCCGGCCGAGCCAGATATGCATCGCCGACGGAGCGTAAACGAAATGTGCCCGCAAAAACTCCTGGCCCCACTCAATCGTCGATCGCGGTTTTTCACCCGGCGCCGAGTTGTCATTCAAATCCGCCATCCTCTCCTCATGCATCCCTGTGGGTGGCACGCCCTGAAAGGGCGTGGCAGAGCTGTTCCAAGGACAACCACGCCCTTCGCAAAGCCTCAGGGCGTGCCACCCAGCCGACACCTGTTTTCTCCCGCGTACTCAAACGAAACCACGGTCCGCCCCGTCGCACGATACGTCGGAAACAGCGCGCTCCGCCGCGGCTGATCCCACTTCCTGATTCCCACCAGCCGCCACAGCGGTGAGCGCTCGCAATGGCGCACCAGCGCGGGGTGGCTGCTCGTGACGCTCACGCGATGCCCTTCGGCCCGATGCAGCTCGGCGATCGCGCTCACGGCCCGCATGCCAATGCCGATGCCCTGAAAATCCGGCAGCGTGACGATCCGCGCGAACCGGCGATGATTCTTCTTGGCCACCATCGGCACCGTGGCGCAGAAATTCACCGGCACGCCCTCCCACGTCGTCAGGTAACACCGCGCTCCCCGCGGCAGCGAGCCGCTCAAATAGTGATGACGCTTAAACATTTCCCACGCAGCCACATCCGAGCGGTGGATTTCCAAGCCGATTGGCGGGCGCCGCCAGGGCGGGTTCGGGTCGTGAAGACACCTCCGTTGCAGCTCGCCACGCGACATGTCCACAACCCAATCGGGTTCCAGCCAGTCGGCCACATCGTAGTGGCACGTCACCGCAACAAACCGACACGGAATGCTGCCACGGCGAATCCCCTTGGCGATCGCCGCCGAGCAAACCTTGGCGACGGTGCGGTCCACCACACTCGTAAACTCATCGAAAACCACGACAGCCCCCGGCTCCGCCGGGGGTTTGCCTCGTCTACCCCCGGCAGAGCCGGGGGCTGTCAATCCAATCGCCATCGCCCGCGCCAGATCACACCGAAACCTCTCCCCGCCACTCAGCACGCCATACGGCTTCAACCACGACGGCGGCGAGCTGAAGCCGACGGCCGTAAACAGCTCCAACAACTCTCGAATCGAGAGTTCCCCGAACGAGTCGACCACCGCGCGGCTGCTGGGCCAGGCGGCGCCGGCATAGACGCGATCACCGAACGCGCGGCAGGCAATCGTCGTCTTGCCACTGCCAGACGGGCCCACGACGAGGCCGATCTGCCAATTCTCATCGGCCCCCGGAACGTCCACTTCAAAACGCTCCGTAGCCAGCTCGGCCACCGGCAGTCCGAATATGCCCGCCACTTGCTGCACGCGAAACGAATCGTGAACGGGACAACTGACGCTGGCTTTGATGTTGGGCATGGCATTCCTCAAATCAGCGGGGAGCACGGAGCAGGGAGTTCCAATGCAATACTCCGTGCTCCCTGCTCCATGCTCCTTGCTCACAAAGTCAACACGCGGCAGCGATATCCCTCCGCGCGCATCCTCTCGAACACCGCTTGCTGTTCCCGTTCATGTCGACATTCGACAACAACCTGGTAAACCTCGGGCACCTTGTCGGGTAGCACGCCCTGAGTCTTCGCAGGGCGTGGCGTGCGCCCGGGTGGTACGCCCTGAGTCTTCGAAGGGCGTGGCGTGCGAGACGTTCGCTCTAATTTCATTTGGTTCGAGGCCCAACGGGCCGTCCGTTAATAGCCAGGGGTGTAAACCTTTGGACCGAGGTTCAGCTCCAATTCAAGCCGCAACGCGGCGGCAGTACTAAACCCCCGGCAAAGCCGGGGGCTGACGAAGCACTTCTCGAATCGTCGTTTGCAACTCTTTGATGTCGGCGCGGATCTCCGCGCGCAGCACATGGTGCGCCTGCTCGAGCAACACCAGCCGGGCGCGGAACTCGGCCAGGTCCGTCGCGCGGGCGTACACGCGGCCGTTGCCAACGCTGCTGTGATCACCGTCGCGCAGCGAGATCCATTTGAGGATGCCAACAGCGAGCGTGCCGAGCGTGCCAAGAATCACAGTTGCGACGGGCCAGTCCATAGGAGGGTTCAGAGTTTAGGGTTCAGGGTTTCATGGGGTGCCACTGCTGGCTTGTCCAGCAGTGTTTTCCGCAGTGATGCCCTTGAGGCATTTTGTTTGTCGAGAGCTATTGAATAAGTTCGCATTGACTCTACTTAGCAATACAAGGCGAGAATAATGCGGCACTGCTGGGCGA
>DATFGJ010000262.1:0-4908 GCA_035249585.1 Lacipirellulaceae bacterium | reverse complement strand
TTGTCACCGTAATGTTTGAACTCGTTGAAATGCCGGCCCTACTAGATCTGTTCGATTTTGTTCCACTGCTATGCGGCTTAATCGCATTGCCTGTTGAAGTTGGTGGGTGGCTATTCATTTGGGACGATAACGGACCGCCTTACGAGTTTATGTCATCAGTTGTTTTTAACATCCTCATCGGACTTGTTTCTTATGCGTTGATTGGAGCTCTGGTGGGAGTGTTGATAGCTCGAAAACGTTCCTGGCGGCTGGGCATGCGCGCCATGATGATTAGTTTTACGGTTATCGCTGTGGCAATAGGGTTAGCGATTGCCGTTATCTAGCGGAGCTGACGTACGGAGTCGGTAACCAGCCCCACTGGAGTGGTTGGGCCATTTCCCGTACAATCGCGGAATCGTAGGACTTTGTCGAAGGCGTATCCGAGGCTGATGGATTGTCACGTCGTCGCGTGTGATCGGCGTCGGAGACGCCTCCCACATCGGAAACTGAACCCTAAACTCTGAACCCTATATCCTCCCATGGCTAAAGGTGGCGGTAAACGCAAGAAGAAGGTTGAAACCGTGTTCCTCGTGTGCGAGGAGACGGGCGATTACAACTATACGCTCCGGCGCAAAATGGGCGGCGAGAAGCTGAAGCTGAGCAAGTACAGCCCGCGCCTGCGAAAACACACGGTGCATACGGAAAAGAAGAAGTAGAGCTTTGGGCAAGGAGCATGGAGCATGGAGTCAGAATTCTTACTCCAAGCTCCTCGCTCCTTGCTCATTCCGCAGGGATGCCCCATGCCGAAACGTTGGCGCATCGCGACGCATGATCCGGCGCGCGTGGCCGCGCTGGGCCGCGCCGCCGGCATTCCGCCCGTTGTGGCCCAGCTGCTTCTGGGCCGCGGCGTGTGCGATCCCGACAGCGTCCGAGAGTTTCTCGACGTGCGCCTCAGCGGCTTGCGCGACCCCGAACTGCTGCCGGGAGCCGTTCGCGCCGCCGAGCTGATTCATGCGGCAATCCGCGACGGCCGGCGCATCACCGTGTATGGCGATTATGATGCCGACGGCATCTCGGCGACCGCCATCCTGCTGCTCTGCCTGCGGCTCTTGGGTGCACGAGCCGATTACTACATTCCCAACCGCATCGACGAAGGTTATGGCCTCAACCATGAGGCGCTGAAAACACTGGCCGCGGCGGGCGCCGACATCGTGATCACCGTCGACTGCGGAATCGCGAGCGTGGCGGAAGCCGAAACGGCATGCCAGCTCGGCCTGACGCTCATCGTCACGGATCATCACCGATCGGCCGAACGACTACCATGCGTGGCGGCAATCGTTCATCCCGGCCTGCCGGACTCCGATTATCCATTCCCCGGTTTATGCGGCGCGGGAGTTGCATTGAAGCTCGCCTGGGCCCTTTGCCAGCAAGCCAGCCAGGCCAAGCGCGTCGGCGAGGCGATGCGCACCTTCCTGATGCGCGCCGTGGGCCTGGCCGCCATCGGCACGGTGGCCGACGTCGTGCCGCTGGTGGATGAGAACCGCATCCTTGTGCGGCACGGTCTCAACTGCTTACGGCATTTTCCAACGCCCGGTCTTTTGGCACTCGAGCGAGTTACCGGGCTGGACAAGCAGCCGCAAATCTCTTGCGAGGACGTCGGCTACACCATCGCCCCGCGTCTCAACGCGGCCGGCCGGCTCGGCCAGGCCCCGCTGGCCCTGGAGCTATTGATCACCGATTCGCCCGAGCGGGCCCGCAAGCTGGCCGAGTTCATCCACGGCCTCAACGAGCAGCGACAGACGCTGGAGCGCAGCGTGTATCGCGCGGCCAACCGCGAAGCCCGCGAGCTGTGCGACGGAAAGGGTGCTATGGCACTCGTGCTTAGCGGCCGCGGTTGGCACCCCGGCGTGATTGGCATCGTGGCCGGACGGCTCGCGGAAGAATACCATCGCCCGGTCATCCTGATTTCGCTCGACGAACTTGGAGCCAAACCGGCAACGGGTTCCGGCCGCAGCGCCAACGGGTTCAATCTGCACGGGGCCCTGGCCGCCTGCGGCAAGCACCTCCTCGGTCACGGTGGCCATGAAGCGGCCGCCGGCCTGACCATCGCCGAGCACGCGATCGACGCCTTCCGGAACGACTTCTGCGCCTACGCCGCCAACTGCATCTCGCTCGATGATTGCGACGTGGAGCTATGCGTCGACGCCGAAACGCCGCTGTCCGCCCTTACGCACCAAACGGTGCGGCAGATTGAAAGCATGGCGCCGTTCGGCCACGGCAACGAGCGGCCGATGCTGTGCACGAGCGAGGTTCGGCTGGCCGAGCCGCCCAAGCGCATGGGCAGCACTGGCCGGCATCTGGCCCTGCGTTTGGAGCAGCATGGCATCTCGCTGCGGGCCGTGGCTTTTGGCGGCGGCGACTGGGAGCAGGAACTTATCGCGGCCGGCAGCTCACTCGCCGTCGCCTTCAAGCCGGTCATCAACAGCTACCGTGGCCGGCAAACGGTCGAGATGCACCTCGCCGACTGGCGTTGTGGCAACGGACTGTAACGCCCTTCGACCCCTCGCTGCAACACTCGCGGCTTGGCATTTCTTTGCCTGTAACCCCGCGCAGAGAGGGTTGTCAAACTAGTGTCCCCAGTTCAAGCTTATAGCCACGCGCAGCTGCAATTCCGTTTTTCGAATCACGTCGACAATGAGACTCCAACCATGATCTGTCGAAAAGGTATTACCACAAACACGGTAAGATTTGCATGCGTTGCGGTGCTGTTCGTGCTTTTTAGCGCCGAGCCAATTCATGCTGAGTTAAAACTGCCCGCGATTTTCAGCGATCATGCCGTACTGCAGCGCGATATTAAGGCGCCGGTCTGGGGTTGGGCCGAACCCGGCAAGGAAGTGCATGTGGCGATCGCCGGCCAGACGCAGAAAGCAACCGCCGATGCCAAAGGCAAGTGGCGCGTGACGCTCGAGCCGCTCAGTGTGAGCGACAAGCCGCTTAAGCTCGTCGTAGAAAGCGAAGACGAACGGCTCGAACGCAACGACATCCTCGTCGGCGAAGTTTGGCTCTGCTCCGGCCAATCGAACATGGAGTGGCCGGTGACTGAATCGTGGAACGCCGACTTGACAATTCCTGCTGCCAACCATCCAACCATTCGTCTCGTGCGCGTCAAAGGCCAGGGCAGCCAGACACCCGTCGAAGACTTCGATGGCGGCTGGCAAGTGTGCTCGCCTGAAACGGTGAAGGGCTTCTCGGCGGTGGGTTACCATTTCGGCCGCGAGCTGCAGCAACATCTGGGCGTGCCGATCGGGCTGGTTGATAACTCCTGGGGCGGATCGGCCTGCGAAGCCTGGATACGCCGCGACCGGCTGGAAGGCAATCCGCTGTACGCGACCCAGCTTGCGAATTGGGACCGAATTGCCGCGGAGTACGAAAAGACGAAGGACGCGAGGCAGCGTGATCAACTCGCGGGCAACCACCGCCCGGCAAATCTATATCATGCTCGCCTTGGGCCCGTCCTAGGCTTCGCGATTCGCGGGGCGATCTGGTACCAGGGTGAATCCAACGCCGGGCGCGCGTATCAGTATCGCGAAATGTTTCCTCTCATGATCCAAAACTGGCGCGAAGATTGGGGTCAGGGGGAATTCCCGTTCTATTGGGTGCAGCTGGCCGACTTCATGGTCGAGAAACCAGAACCCGGCGATAGCGCCTGGGCCGAGCTGCGCGAGGCTCAAACGATGACGCAGGACCGGTTGCCGGGCACGGGGCAAGCCGTGATCATCGACATCGGCGAGGCGGCTGACATTCACCCGCGGAACAAGCTCGAAGTGGCCAAGCGCCTGGCGCGCTGGGCCCTGGCGCGCAACTATGAGCGCGACATCGTCTGCCAAAGCCCGCGTTATGATTCGATGACAACCGACGGCGACGCGATCGTGCTGAAGTTCAAAGACGTCGGCGGCGGCTTGCGCACCGTCGACTCGGGCCACGTAAAAGGTTTTGCGATTGCCGGCGAGGATCGCAGGTGGGTGTGGGCTGAGGCCAAAATCACCGCACCGGACCAGGTCACCGTGCGAACCTTCGCGGTGCCCAATCCGGTCGCGGTCCGCTACGCCTGGGCCGATAACCCGGTGTGCAATCTCTATAACAAGGTTGGCCTGCCAGTGACGCCGTTCCGCACCGACGATTGGCCGGGCGTAACGCTCGACGCACGGTAGGTCCGCTGAGCCGAGGCGGACCCCGATAAAGTTCACGACCGGAAAAGGGTGCCGCTCGGCTCGCGGCACCTACTGACTTCACATCTTCCGGTGCGACAGCAGCCACTCATAAACCTCCTCATTGTCGTACGTCTGTGTCCACGAATCGTGCTCGACGTCGGGATACACGGTAAGCTGCACCTGGCCGCCGGCGCGGCGAACCGCGTCGACCATTTTCTCGCTCTCCGAAAGTGGCACGACCGCATCGCGCGCCCCATGAAATGCCCAGATCGGTACACGTCGTAACGATTCGGCCCACGCTTGCTCCTGGCCACCACCGCAAATCGGCAGGGCCGCCGCGAAACGCTCGGGATGCGCGGCCGCCAGCCGCCACGTGCCATAACCGCCCATGCTTAACCCAGTCACATAGACGCGCTTTTGGTCGATGTTCATCTTGTTGACGACGTGCTCCACGAGCTGAATCAGCTGCTCGGCTTTCCAAGCCGTCGGCACATCCTTCATGCCGCCAGGCGGCGGTGGGCATTGCGGCGACACGAGCACAAAAGGAAAGTCGGCCCGCGATTCGACAAGCTTCGGTGGACCGTGGACCTTGACGCGCTCCAGCTCGTTGTTGCCGCATTCGCCCAAGCCGTGCAAAAACACAAGCAGCGGCCAGGGCCGTCCGTCGGCCTTATATTCGCGCGGCGTGAAAAGCAGATAGTGAATCATGATATCGTGG
>DATFGJ010000261.1:0-2478 GCA_035249585.1 Lacipirellulaceae bacterium | reverse complement strand
CATTAGAGGATCACTTGCTTTGGCGCGCTCGAACTGAACTTCTCGTTCTCGGTGGCAGCGGATCCAGTTGCGACCATCGGAGATCGCAAGTGTTCCCGATAGCGGTCCAGCTCGGCTTGCGCTTCCTGAGCGTCCCAATTCAGCGTGCCAGCCATCCAATGCGCAACTTGGGCCGCAATTTTCAGGCGATCGCGATGATAGTAATGCCAACTTGTGCGACGAATCATGACGTCATCCACATGCCGGGCCCATTCGCGCTGGCAATAATATTTTACTAACTCCGCCGAAACAGGCGGCGGCAAAATGCCACTTCCGGTCTTCAATTCGCTTGTTTCTAAAAGGGGCAGCTCGGCCGTTCGACATTTCGCGGCCGCTCGCCCGAGATGCTTTGTGATCGCGCTCACGGCTTCTTCCGCCATCAGCCGATAAGTTGTGAGCTTTCCTCCAGTAATGTCCCACCAACCGGGATCGTTCATCGCGACCTCGTGCCGCCGCGATATATCGGACGGCTTGCCGTGAGGGTCGGCGACCAGCGGCCGCAGCCCTGCCCACGTGCTGACAATGTCGGCCGGAGTCAAACCGGCCTGCGGAAAGGAGTCATTCACGACGTCAAGCACGTACTGAGCATCGCCAGCGTCGCACGATGGATTTTCAAGCGGGCCGTTGTAATCGGTATCCGTCGTGCCAAGGATCACCCGCTCGCCCCAAGGAATCGCAAACAAAATGCGATGCCCCTCGGCCATCACGATGGCATCCGGCACAGGCAAGCGGTCGCGGTCGATAACCAGGTGCACGCCCTTTGTCAGCCGCAGCGATGTCTTCGAATGTGGCAGCCGATCCGACCACGGGCCGGTTGCGTTGACAACGGTGCGAGCCTCGATGCGCTGCGTTCGGTTCGCCTGCGCATCCAACAGCTCGCATGACCAGGTATCTGCGTTTCGGCTGGCGTCGAGAAGTCGAACATAGTTGAAAACGGCTGCACCGTGGCGGGCGGCCGAGCGAATCGTGTCGATCACCAACCGGGCGTCGTTTGTGAGCGCATCGAAGTAGCGGACGCCGCCCGTTAGATTCTGCTCAGATAATCCCGGCAGCAAAGCCAGTATTTTTCGGTGTCCCAGAGCATGGCTCCGGCCATAATTGCGCATCCCGCAAAGCAGGTCGTAAACCTTCGCTCCGATTGCGAGTTTCCACCGCGGCCACGGTGTACGCTTTCGACCAGGGAAGATAAACGCCAGAGGTTGTGCCAAATGCGGGGCAATTCGGCCCAGCACGCGTTTCTCGCGGCTCGCTTCGTACACCAAGCCAATGCGCCCTTGCGCGAGATAGCGCATTCCGCCGTGAAGCAGCCGGCTCGAGCGGCTGCTGGTGCCCGACGCGAAATCGGACTGCTCGACCAAGAGCGTGCGAAATCCACGCTGTGCTGCATCGCGAGCCACGCCCGCGCCCACGATCCCGCCGCCGATGACCAGCACGTCCCAAGCGCGCTCATCGAGCTGCCCGATCGACTGCTCGACATTTGTGTGGTCGGTCTGACGAGTCATTTGCAATCGATCCGTGCGATATTGAACAGCGCTGCGCTAACACATTTAGAGCAACGATCAGATGAATTAAACCGCCAAGAACGCCAAGGCAAGCCAAGAAAGACCTTGGGTTTCTCGCAGCTCGACGGATCCCTCACTTTGCGCACTTGGCGTCCTTGGCGGTTTCATATTGTTAGATGTTCTTAGAACATATCTGACGTCGACGTGCACATGAAAATATGGCCGCCAACATCAGCAGCACACAAGTAGGCAGCTCAGGAAGCGAGGAAGGAACCCTCATGCCGCCGGCTGTGGTCGAACCGAAGCTTGATCGCCAGACATTGTAGTCGGCCGAGCTGTACTTCGTTCCCAGCAGTTTACGCCAAACAACAAAGTCGACCGCGTCTACACTTCCGTCGTTGTTGAAGTCGCCGAACAGATTCGCCATGGGGTAGCCCATGTCGGCGTAAACCGCAAGATCAAAGGGCGTGATGTGCAGTCGCTCGCCGAGCGGTATCGCGCAGCCGTTCATCAGCGTGCCTTCGAGGCCGTCCGGGGCGCCGGAATCGCAGGCGCTCAGGTGGTAGTAGTTTTGACTGTGGAGCGGGTGCTCGGGCGGCTTGTGGGTCAGCGGCAAATCGCGGCCGAACAGGCGAGCTGTAGTTTCGCCGCCAAAATACATCGGGTTGCGCTGGCCGCCGGGTGAGATTGCGTCGCCGTTGCCGCCAAAATACGACAGGTCGTCGATCTGCGTGGTGTTGGCGCCGTGGACCTCCCCGGTGGGAAAGTCGCGAAATCCGGCCATGCCAAAGCCATGTCCCAACTCGTGAAGTGCCACACTAAGAAAGTCTCCCTTATTGGACGGCACCGGGGCAATCCGCGATTCCGGCTGCGGATCAAACCAATAGTTGTTCTCCACGTACGCCGCATCGAAGCCCAACAGGATGTCGTATCCAAA
>DATFGJ010000260.1:0-8405 GCA_035249585.1 Lacipirellulaceae bacterium | reverse complement strand
ATCCCAATTCGGTCGCGGCGCAGCGGCGAAGGCGATTAGCCGTGGGCGTCAGCCCATGGAACGGAAGCACGTATCGTTCGCTAAGCCGCGCAGCGGCGACATCAACAAGAGTAGTGTCGCCACTGCGCGGCTTCGGATAGGATTACGATCCGCATCATCATCCTGACGTCGCTGCGCGGCTCGCCTTTGATACACTCCTTCTCGCCTTGTGCAATTAACGACACGCATTATGACAAACCTTCATGAAACGGCAATTCAACGCAACGGTAGTCAGTAAATCAATCTCAATTGCGATCTCACTTGTTACCCTTGGTCACAACGTGCTGTTAGCCGAGGAAGCGAAGCTTAATGTCGTATTCATTCTCGCCGACGACTTGGGTTGGGGCGAGCTGGGTTGTTATGGGCAGCAAAAAATCCCGACGCCGAATATCGATCGCCTCGCTGCGCAGGGGATGCGATTCACGCGGCATTACAGCGGAGCGCCCGTGTGTGCGCCGTCGCGCTGCGTGCTATTGACCGGCAAGCATACTGGCCGCGCGGAAGTTCGCGGTAACCAGCCCGTTGAAAGAGTGTTTCCGCAGTTTACGGAAGGGCAGTTTCCGATTTCGGCCGACGCTGTGACGCTCGCTGAGGTATTTCAGGCGGCCGGTTACGCCACCGGCGCGTTTGGCAAATGGGGATTGGGACCGGTGGGAAGCACCGGCGACCCGAACAAGCAGGGGTTCGACACGTTTTTCGGCTACAACTGCCAGAGTGTGGCTCACAGTTATTATCCGTCGCACCTGTGGAAGAATTCGGAGCGCGTTCGGATCAATGCCAGGCCGGTATCCGGCCACGCGAATCCAGTGCGTGGCGATGTGCGACTCGAGGATTGGATCGGCGAAAACTATGCGCCGAAGCTTATGGTCGATGAGGCAGTGACGTTTATCGAAGCGAACAAGTCGCAGCCGTTTTTTCTGTACTTGCCGTTTATCGAGCCGCATCTGGCGATGCATCCGCCGCGCGAGTCGGTGGAGCGTTTTCCCGAAGCGTGGGACAAAGAGCCGTATCGCGGCGAATTTGGATATCTGCCTCATCCGCGTCCGAGAGCGGCCTACGCCGCGATGATTTCGGATTTAGATAATTATGTCGGGCGCGTCATGGCGGCACTCGACGCGGCCGGCGTGGCAGATCACACGCTCGTGGTATTTTCGAGCGATAACGGCACAACGCACGCGCGTTCGCCGGAGGCGAGGTTGCACGTCGGCGGAGTGGACGCAGCGTTCTTCAACAGCACGGCCGGGTTGCGCGGCTACAAAGGCAGCCTCTACGAAGGCGGCATTCGCGTGCCGATGATCGTGCGCTTGCCCGGCCGCGTGAAGGCGGGCGAACTAAACGACACGCCGAGTTACTTTGCCGATTGGTTTCCGACGTTGTGCGCCGCGGCCGGTTTGGAAATGCCGCCCGGGCTGGACGGCGAAAACCTCTGGCCGATGATGAGCGGCCAATCGGAGTTCGAGCGCCAAAAGCCGATGGTGTGGGTGTTCACGGAATACGGCGGCCAGGTGGCGGTGCGCATCGGCAACTTCAAAGTCATACGGCAGGGTCTCAAGACCAAGAATCCGAGACCGTGGGAAGTGTATGATCTTGCAAACGACCGGGCGGAAGAACGTAACCTGGCAGCGGAGCGAAGCGACCTTATTGAGCAGGCAAAAGACATACTTCGCCGCGAAGTCGACGAGAACAATATCTTTCCGCTGACAATTCCGGATTAAATGGTTGGGCGGTATATAAGCAAACCGCAAGTGTTCAATCGGCCGCAATTTCAGGGCGACTCTAAGAATTCATCGCTGACGCGTTAAAAGCCGTCGGCGAACGCGGTTTCCCATCAGGCACGAACGTTCCTCATGGGAGACCGCGATCATGTTTCGACAGCATTTACGAGCCGGCGTTCACCACGTCGGGCTGGCCCTGCGCGACCCGGAAGAGTTTGCCGTCAACTGGAATGACGGCCGCATCGTTTATGCGTGGCCTGTCTGGGCCGCGCTTCTGGCCACGGCGATTCTCGGCACGACCACATACGGCATGACGATGGGCCTGTTGGGCGGAGCCGGCGACATCGCCTACAAGGGTTTCATCTGCACGCTTTCGGCCGGCCTCGCCTGGGCCATTCCGCTGCCCGCGCTGTACATCCTCAACAGTCTTGCCGGTTCGCGGTTGCCTGCCAGCAGCACTCTCTTGGCGGCGCTCGTGACGGTGAGTTGGGGCGGACTGGCGATGATCGCCTCAATTCCCGTCAATTGGTTCTTTACGGCGACGGTGCCGCATTCAGGCATCGTGCTGCTGGTGAATCTCATTGTGTTTACGGGCGTCGGCGTTTCGATGATCGACGTGTTTCGCCGCGTCATGCAGCGGCTTGAGCCGGAGCGCCTGGCTGCGCCGGTGTGGTGGCTGATGCTGGTGGGCACGATTGGCGCCGAGCTTTTTTACTTTTTCGGGTTGTTTCAGTTTGCTTGATGACAACATCCACATGAAAGGCATGATCAATGTACGCATCCGAATATGTCGTGGAACCGCCGGTCGATTCATCGGTCGGCATGCAACCGAAGTCACACAACAGCCTGAGCATCCCGGCACTGGTGGAGCTGCTGCTCAAAGATCGGCGGCGATTGTATCGCATTCTGCGCAGCGAATCGGCGCCGGCGATTCTGCTGCCGCGGCTGCTGGCGATCGCGCTGGCCGGTTTTGTGCTGTTCGGCGTGGCGATGTCGCTGGTGCTGACGGTGGCCGATCGCTGGCCCTCGCTCTCGTCGCTCACGACGTGGGTCGATGCGCCACTGTCGATGCCGCTGGAATTCAAAGCGATTGAGTCGAGCCAGGGGAAGCTGGCGCCTTGGCTTAGCGGCGAAGCCATGGTACTGGCCGGAGCGTATGCGTTCGGACTCGTGGCGGCCAGCGGCGTGTGCCTGCCGAGCCTGTATTTCTATTGCCTATTGGCCGGCGTGAAGATGTCGATGGTGGAAGTTGTGGTGCACGCAGTCAAATCGAAGGCCGTCGCTGCGGTGGCCCTAGTCGGAATTCTTCCGATTTACGTGGCGCTTGCGATGGGCGTGCTGATCTTCGACGGCAGCGAGCTTTATCTGGCCGCCACGATGCTCTTAGGGCTCATTCTGCCGTTCATCGCCGGCATTTGGGGCACGGTTTCGCTGTACCAGGGCTTTTCGCAAATGTGCGATACGATGCCGCCCGCCTGCGCCGCACAGCGCAAATGCTTCTTGCGGCGACTGGTGCTGTCGTGGTCAGGGATTTATTCGGTTGTGATGCCCGTGATGATTTACACGCTGTGGGAAGTGTTTTCGCGGGTGTAGAGCGACGCCATACATTTGAATCAGCCGTCAGCCCCCGGCTCTGCCGGGGGTACATGACAGTACGACGGTGCAATGTCAACCCCCGGCGGAGCGGGGGTTGATCACCAAACAATTTGGAGAACAAACCATGGGATTGATCAAACGAATGAGCGCGCTCGTGACGGCGAATCTCAACGACCTCGTGGACCAGTGCGAGAATCCGGAAAAGATGCTGAAGCAAGCCGTGCGCGACATGGAAACGGCCTTAGGCCGATTAATGGACAGCGCGGCGCGGGCAATCGCCCATCACAAGTTGCTATCGCGCCAACTAAGCAGCCAACAGGAAGCGGTCGCCAAGCGCCTGAAACTGGCCGAGGCGGCCGTGTCACGAGGCGATGATGAAGTTGCGCGGCGCGAGCTGCGGCACAAAGCCGAGCATCAGCGCCTGGCCGATGCGCTGGCCCGGCAAGCCGACTCAGCCGATGCGCTGGGTCAGCGACTGCGAAACCGGGTTACCGTCATGCGGATCAAGTTGGCCGAGGCTCGCCGGAAGCTGGTCGATATTTCCGCCCGCAGCCGGGCCGCCGCGGCGCAGCGGAAGTTCGTCGAGCATATGCCGGATGAAACCCGTGCCGGCATCGCATCGGCGGGTTTTGAATCCATGTGTGCGCGCGTTGAACAATCCGAAGCAGAGACCGAAGCCCTGTTGGAGCTAATTGGCGAGCCGGACGCCACCCAGTCGCTTGATACCGAAATCGAGGCGGAACTGCGCGCCTTGAAGGAGGCGGCCAGCCATGTTGCTCGTTGAGACGGCGATATTCTATTTGCTGCTGGGGGCGGCGGTTGCGACGGCCGTGTATCTGCGCGGCAATTCCGGCGGCGGAATCAGGACAGGCTTCGATGTGGCGAGTGCCTGTTTGTTCTGGCCGCTGTTTGTGCCGGTGTTGCTGGCGC
This sequence comes from Lacipirellulaceae bacterium, assembly GCA_035249585.1. Lineage (GTDB taxonomy): Bacteria > Planctomycetota > Planctomycetia > Pirellulales > Lacipirellulaceae > JABDGM01. Next base: position 4,125 of record DATFGJ010000260.1, on the reverse strand, counting down.
CGGTGAAATCTGAGACGGAAGCAATCGCGCAGGCGGCGAGTCCGGCAGCGGATGATCGCGACTCGCTTTCCGAGGCAATCGCTCAGGTTGAAGCGGAGCTGGACGCAGCCCTGGAGGGGCTCGACGGTTGGGCCGAGGACGTGCTCAATAGTGAAGCGCATCGGCTCGAGGAGCTGCGCACCGCGTGGAAGCTGCAGGCCCAGCGGATACGCCAGCTCGATCGGCTGCTTGCTGCGCCAGAGTCGCGCGATGATTCACTCGGCGAGGTGGCGGCCGACGTCGAGAAGGCGCGCCAAAGCGAGAAGCTGCGGCGAGAAAACATCCGTCAGCTCGTGTCGCTGCGAAAGCAGATGCACGCCGATTTGATTGGCACGCTGGCTTGGGTGCGGGAGCTGGTGACGATGATTCATCTGGCGAAGTTCAGCGGCGCTCCGGCGGCGCGGGCCGAAGAGCTCGTTGCGCAAATCGCCGCGGCCGTGCAAGGGCTGTCTGAAGTCAGCGCTTGGCGCGAGCAGGAGGAAATGGCAACGGCAGCGCATTAGCGCCATTGAAATGGATGGCTGGGGCAACGCCCCAGTCGCGGCAAATGCTGGGGCGTTGCCCCAGCCACCCGACGCACTGAGAGACTTCAGCGAAGGCGGCGCACCTGACGGTAGTACTTCCAGCCGGGCAAGAAGAAGCACAGTGAGGAGACAATTCCAAATACGGTGATGCCGACGTTCGGTATCGTCGGTTGTTGTTGCAACCAGGCCATTACCACACCCGTCGGGCACAAGACGGCTGCGTGGATGTAAAACACGCCGGACAGCATGGCGGCCTTCATGAGGAAGACCGCTCCGCTCACTGGGCCGAGCATGGGCGAAAGCGTGAGCACCGGCATATGCAGCAGGTATTCAATCGCATACATGAAGGTGTCGACAATCATGCTGCCGGCCCACACGTGGGCGATTTGGCGCTCGACGAACGTGATCGGCCCGCTGCGGCGCCGCAGGTTCCAGAAGATGGCCGCCCACGTGCCTAGGCCCACCGTCCACAAGGCAACGTAAGGCCAGCGCGCTGTGACGCCGCCGAGCGAAAAGCCGTTTGTAACAAGGCAGAGGACCAGCAGTACGGCGGCGTGCAACATCCATAGCAGGCCCCAGTTCTCCAGCACGCCCACATGGTGCGTTTCGCGAAACGCGCGCGTGAGGATTTGCGTGAAGCGCGAGGAGCGCGCGGAAACTGGTTCGTCGGCCAGATATGCGTCCAGGTCGTCCGCCAGTTCGGCCGCCGTTGCGTAACGAAGTTCAGTCGGCTTCTGCAGGCACTTGAGGGCGACCATTTCCAAATCGCGGTCGACGCGAGGGTTGAGCAGTTGCGGCGAGACCGGATCTTGCTCCAGAAGCATTAAAACCGTGTCGACGGGGGTTGCGGCTTGAAACGGCGGCCGGCCGGTGAGCATGGCATAAAGAATTGCCCCCAGGCTATAGATGTCGGTGGCCGCGCTAATGACGCCGCGTCGACCGGCCGCTTGCTCCGGGCTCATGTAGCCGGGCGTGCCCAGGATAGCGCCGGTTTGCGTGAGCGGGCCGATTCGATGAGTGTGCGAATCATCGGGCGATTCGGGAACAAGCCGCTTGGCCAAGCCGAAGTCGCTTACGTAGGGCCGGCCCTCAGCATCGATGAGAATGTTCGACGGCTTCAGGTCGCGGTGCAATACGCCCTGCTGATGCGCCTTGGCAATCGCCCGCGCCACTGGGGCCAATAGCCGCGCCGCCTCGCGGCCAGGCAGCGGGCCTTCGGCGAGGCGCTGCGCCAGCGTGCTCCCTTTTACATAGCGCATGGTGAAGTAGGGCAGGCCGCTGTGCTGGCCGACATCGTAGACGGGAACGATGTGCGGGTGATTTAGGCGAGCGGCGGTCTCGGCCTCGCCGCGAAAACGGGCCAAGTCGGCATTCGTGGCGGCCGATCCGCCCAGAATGAATTTCAGCGCAACGATGCGGTCAAGGCTCTTCTGCCGGGCGCGGTACACGACGCCCATTCCGCCGCGACCCAATTCCTCGAACAGCTCGTAGTCGCCGAATGACGGCGAAATCGCTGCGCCATAATTGGCGCGCCATGACGGATCCGGCAGTTCGCCATCTTCCGCATGCGCCGATGACTGGCTGCCAAACTCTTCCGCGAGCGCGGCGACGGCCCACAGCTCGCGAAGCTCATCCGCCAGATCGGGATTCTCGGCGGCCAGGCGATCGACTTCGGCCGGTGAGCCGGCGCGGGCCTCGGCCAGCAACTGATCGACTAACGCAGCGAGCAAGGAGCTGCGGCTATCGGTCGCTTCGCAGGATGTCGCCGAAGATTCGTCAGCGGCCACGGCTCACTCCAGAATTTGCGACGGCGATTCGCAGAGCAGCGGCTTCAGTTGCCGCAGCGCGCGCAGGTATCGCATTCCGGCGGCCGCCTCAGTGAGGCCCAATAGTTCGGCCGCTTGCGAATTGGTGAGCTGCTCAGAGTGTCGAATGAGAATGATTTCCTGAGCATCTTCGGGCAATTGGGCCACGGCCTCATGGAATCGCTCGGCGAGCTCCTTCTTGAGTAGCATGGCCGCCGGCGTCAGCTGCAGATCGGGTGCTTGGGCTACTGGATTGAGCGAAGATCGCTGAGCGGCGCCAACGCTTTGCTCACGCGCGACATTGCGCTTGTCGGCGAGCTGGCGGCGGTATTCGTCTGCGAGCCGGTCGCGCGCGAGATGACGCAGCCAGGCGTGAAACGGAAGCGATGGTTTTTGCAGGTATTCGGAAAGGCGGCGGCTGGCCGTTAACAGTGCATCCTGAACGACGTCGCTGGCATCGACGCGGCGCGCCATGCCGCGGTTCAGCCGGCATTGAACCATGCGATGCAGCGAATCGCGATGCCGCTCCAGCAGACGGTTCACCGCTTCATCATCGCCGCGACGGGCGCCGTGGAGCAATTCCTTGGTTTCATCCTGATCGGGCCACATGAGTATAGCGTACCATCGAATTGGGAGCGTCGCGATGGAGGATGCTGGATGCTGGATACTGGATATCTAAAAGCAGTTTCAAAACCATCAAAGACAACCAGACGCTAGCCACCCAGAGGGTACCCGCCGGCTAATCCGATTAGCCGCGGGGCGCTAGCCGCCGGTTTTGAAAGCTTCTAGCATCTAGCATCGAGCATCTAGTATCCTGTTAGCAACTGCATTCGCTACGTCGACACTTAAGGGAACAACCAATGAGCGTCATCAACGTTGTAGCACTCTTACTGGCAGGGGCCGCCGAACCGCAACATTCGGCGGAGCTTGTCTTCGCGCTACGCCAGGAGCATAACCACGCACCCGGCATTGTCGAATGCCCGAATGGCGACTTGCTTGTCTCCTGGTATCGCGGTTCCGGCGAGCGCAGCTCGGATGACGTGGCCGTGTATGGCGCACGGAAGAAACACGGAGAGAGCGAATGGAGCGAAACGTTCCTCATGGCCGACATGCCCGGCTTCCCCGATTGCAACACCTGCATGATGATCGACCGCCAGGATCGACTTTGGCTCTTCTGGCCGACGATCATTGCCAACACCTGGGAGTCGTGTTTGACGAACTATCGCATGAGTCGCGACTACTCGGGCGACGGCGCGCCGAAGTGGGAACGAAACGGCCTGGTGCTGCTCAAGCCCGACGACTTCAGCGCCGAAGGGGATGCACAGCTTGCCAGCCTCGTTGAAAAATACAAAGGGTTCGTGAGCGATCGACTGCGCGATGAAATTGAGCAAGGGCGACAGAAGATGCGCGACAAGCTCTACCAGCGGCTGGGCTGGCAGCCGCGGTGCAAGCCGACCGTTCTGCCGAGCGGGCGAATCCTGCTGCCGCTTTACACCGACACGTTTTCGATCTCGATCATGGCCGTGAGCGATGACGACGGTGAAACCTGGTACGCCAGCAAGCCGCTGCTTGGCTTCGGCGCGATTCAACCGGCCGTGCTGCGGCGCGACAGCGGCGAGCTGGTCGCGTACATGCGCGAAAACGGCGTCACTGAGCGAATTCGAATGGCTACATCGAAGGATGACGGCATCACCTGGGGACCTGTCACCACGGCCGACTTGCCGAACCCCGGTTCTGGTCTCGACGGCGTGCGACTT
>DATFGJ010000259.1:0-9882 GCA_035249585.1 Lacipirellulaceae bacterium | reverse complement strand
CATCCCAAATGAACGCAAATACGTCGTACACGAGCGAAGGATTGAGGCCCGACATCGTCGTGACAACTTCGACGTTGAGCGCTTCAGGCGTTGTCGTGGTGTTGATTGCGTGCTGAAGCGCGTTGCCGTTGTTGGAGAAGTTATTCGCGTCAGCAGCCCGGCCTTGATTTCCGCGAATCTGCCAATTCGTCGTGCTGGAGGCGTCGACGGTAATTGTGAAACCTGGAGAAGCAACGGTGTTGACTGGCGGATTCCCGTTTGCCGCGGTGCTCATGCCGGCGGCAATCGCGTCGACGTAAGTGATTTGTGCGTCCGCTTGCGGAATAGCCATCCCAAACGCAATCAATAACACGACCGCCGGGGAAAGCCTCGTCATGCTGCGGCGACGCATAGTGCCCACTAGCGCGGCGCCTAGCCCGAGAAGCAATAGGGAGCTCGGTTCCGGGATCCCGCCGCCAGTCAAGAGCGCGAATGCGCCAGCTCCATTATTCTCGTCGTAAATATCGCGGAAGCGGGCCAGGTCAGCAAAGTTCGTTATCTGGTCGCCCGTCAAATCGCCCATGGCATACGACTGCAGGTCCGTCTGCCCTGTTTGCGTTTGATTTAGTCCGCGAAGCACGACTCGGTAGTCATCGACGTCGATGTCATCATCCGTGTCGAAGTCGCCAAACGTAATCGGAGTGCCGCCCGTAAACGCGACCGTCACGGGTACGACAAACTGCGAACTGAACATCCTGAGATTCACGATGACATCTTCAAACGGGGAAGCAACCCAGACGTTCCCCAAGTTGAGAGTCGCCGTTCCGCCGGGACCGATGGTGGCCCCGTCGCCCACAGCAACTTCGTTTTCCGCCAGGTTGTTGGCGGTCATGGACGAGATTTGCCAGGCCTCGTCGTCAAAGCCGCCGCCCGAGTCAAGGTTTCCAGTAATGGGCGACCAGGCGGACGGATTCAATGCTCCGGCGCCAGAAGCGATCGCGATACTGTCAATCAAGTAGTCGGCGGCCGAGTTAATCGTGAGGGCGCCCGTCGTACGATCTATGGTGGCAGTCACGTTGTTGACGCTCGCCCCGGCTGGAGCATAGGCCGCGCCATCGAACCATGTGCGGCCAGCCCCTGCTAAGTTGAAGGTATCGTCGAAAAAGACATCTACCTGGCCGCTGGCGGGGGCGGTTACCGTTCCGATCTTGGCAATCAGCATCACCCGATTGCCTTCCAGCGTCGCTGCTTCAAGCCCAGTAAATGTATCGACGACGTTTGGATTGTCGGCCGGCGGCGTGGTCCAGTTCGCGAACACGCCGAGAGTGCCAGGTGTCCCGACGGCACCGGTGCGATCGTAGATCGGATTAGCTCCCGGATTTGACGTGAGTCCTGCTCTCAACACCCAGTTAGACGGGTCGGACCACCACACCGCGTACATGTCGTAGTTGGTGCCGGACGACAGTCCTGTGACCGCTTGCTTAATCTCGGGTGAGTTCTCCGAATTTTCGGATTCATAAACCGTGCCGGAGGCACCAAAGGAATTGGCCGGAGCAAAAACACGCGCACGCCACTTATTGTCGGTGGCATTAGCCGCTCCGGTAGCCCGTTCCATTGCATCGTCGAGCGAGCCGCCGGCGGAGGGTTCGAGGTTGAACAGGTCGTCGGCGTCGACGTAGACCAAACCTTGGCCGACCGCAATCGAACTCGAAATCGATAGCCCGGCCACGGACATCGCCGCGAGGAATGACAGGCGGAAGGAACTCAAAGTTGCTGATGTTGACGGCATGAAAATTCTTCCCAGCGTAAATAAGCCAAAAGGTTGATAAAGCTCCTAACAAATTGAACCGCCAAGTCGCCAAGGACGACGGAAATCAGCAGTGAATTCCTTGGCGTCCTTCGCGTTCTTGGCGATTTTATTCATTTTGTTAGAGGCCCTTAAAAAAACTTGCGTGTCTCTCGAGTCGAACCCACTATTGGAAGGTAACGCCTGTGTCGGACGAGTCACTTTCTTCTTGGGTTTCGAAATGGGACGTCCAGGTTGTACTCCACGGGCCCGCTGCCAGGCTCCACTACTAATTCCGGAGCCTGAAAGTCTTCGTTGACATAGGATGCACGACGATATTCTTGATCGCCAGGTGCGCTGCTCAGCATCGATGCATCGAAGCACGCGACGCCCACGCTATACCGCCCTGGCACCAATCCGTCGCCCGGTCGAAACGACGTGGCGGCGTACTTGCCATCCGTTTCAAACTTTCCGAACCCCATCCGGTGTGGCAGGCCTTCGGCGACTTCGATCGGTGAGAACGTCAGCCTCCCTGGGCCGGGACAGGCCTGACCGTCGAAAGTCACCGTGCCATGCACCTCGACCTTCTGCAACGGGTCTTTGTTGCATCCCCAGGCCGCCACAACTAGCAGCAGCGGGACCGCGCGAGACCAATTTGCGGAATTCCTCATCGTCAATCTCGAACTTGTTCTCCTGAACCACTCCCGACGCCATGGCGTTTCGTAGCTAGTTGTCTGCAGCGGTCAAATCGCCGCCGGCACGAGAGCCATAGGCGTTCCAAATAAAATAGTCGATCGACTCCGATACCAGCCGAGCGCTGCCGTCGCCCATCAGCATGTGTGCGCCCCCTGGGTGCCAACTCTTGAAGCCGGAGGTCAGCGGATAGGTCCGCGGAAGGCGCATCGAGAAGTTGTCCGACTCAAACAGGTTAATGGGCGTCAGGGTCGAAGAGACGACGAAATTCTCCGAGAAGACGGAGTTGAAGATAATGTGCGAGGGGATCGTTTCGCCCGCGAGAAATGTTTTCGAGGTACCGTCCTCTGCCCTGCGCAGCTCTACGCCCTCACTTTCGCGACAGATCAAGCCACCACAATAACTGTCATCGCTGCATTTCAGGCCTGCCCGCGTGCGACAGGGGGCGCAGTTGAAATCTCTTGGACCTCCAAAGTCGCATCCCACTGCCAGCTTTTGCGGCGGGGGAAGGTTGGGGCCGCCGCTTGGATCATTCCCAGTGATCGACAACGAAGATAGCAACGCAACCGAATCCGGAATCGTTGTTCCCATCGACCCCGTATACCAAGTCTTTTGGGCCTGCTGCGGATTTCTGCCCGAAGGTTCGACCGCGGTGGCAATCGGTACCGGGTCGTTATCGCTGGGACAAATCAGCTCGGCGATTCTTAGATTCCGTATGATGGGGGCGTTGACAGGGTCCGAGAAGAAAAGGCTTCGGTTAATGCCGTCAACGACCGTCCCTAATTCCATATACGGCATGGCTTCAGTAAGGTAGTTGCCTCCCGGCGGCTTCGCATCGGCAAACAGCGGGTAATAGGAGCCAGGTGGCAAATGCTTCTTGCTATCCTCGTAGTTAAGGCACGCGATCCCAATTTGCTTCAGATTATTGAGGCACTGTGCCCGCCGTGCCGCCTCGCGTGCGGCTTGAATCGCCGGCAATAGCAGCGCCACAAGTATGCCGATGATGGCAATTACGACCAGCAGCTCGACAAGAGTAAACCCCCGGCGGTTACGCCTGCTCACCGCCGCGAGCGTGTCGATGGGCAGTGCGACAATGGTAATTGCGCGGCATCCACCGCTGCGACTTCCGAGAAGACGCATGACTTAATCTCCGCCAGTACCCGAGGATAAGAGTGCAACCGCTTTCCAAAGCGGGCAGGAATTATTGTAACCGCTAATGGCCCTCCGCAAAAGGAAAAACCTTAGCAGAGTGCGGCGATTTCGTAGCCCTTTCGAGCCGGCGCGAGTGCGATGCGCGGAATCGAGAAGCTTTCTGATCCAGGCGTAACGCCGCATCAGCGGGCGGCGGCTTCACGAAGTCGTTCTTCGGTCGGTGTCGCGTGCCAGGTGTCGGTCGCGTTCGCTGGATTCGGCGGTGTGCGACGCAATCCGTGACGTCGCGTTTTGTCTCAAATCCCCAGAGGCTGTTCATGTGACATGGTCATGAATCGGTTCGCGTGGTGAGTATTCCGCCATCGGGAAGCTTCGTAAGCTAGGGAGCGAGGACGATCTCCATTCTTTTCGCGGAATGAGACCCGCGACCCCATTTTGCGGGGTGCTGGCACGACGGTTGCACTGACATTCTTTGGCGGAACCTCGTTACGCGGAGGGAGGGACTGAGGCATGTTCTCGAAGCCGTTCAAATGTGGAGCCGTGCTGCCTAACGGACGCCGGTGCGAGGAGTTGGCGAGCGTGATCGACGCGGATTACGTCTACCGCGAAGAATTCAGCGAGGGACGTTTCGAGCAGATCCTCGATGAGATCCACTACACGATGGAATGCCCCAAGTGCGGACCTTGGAAGCGCGTCGAGACGGTGCACGTAAGCCGCGGGCTGGCTACCGTGGAACACGCGGCGTGAAATTGGGGGAAATAGCCGCGATGCTACGCATCGCGGACCAGCCGTGCGTAGCACCGCGTCGCTTAGCACTCGCGCATCAATGCATCTGATCCAGACATCTCAGCGCGGCGTGAAGTCGGCGTCCTTTTCGAGCGCCAGCGCGAACTCGGCCAGCAAATCGGCGCTCTGATCGATGTCATCGAGCGAGATCATCTCCACGGCGCTGTGCATGTAGCGGTTAGGAACGCTGATGAGCCCCGCCGCGACGCCCCCGCGAGCAAGTTGAATGGCGTTGGCGTCGGTGCCGGTGCCGCGGCCGCTCGCGCCCCATTGCACCTTGATGTTCGCCTGTTCGGCGGCGGTCCGCAGTCGCTCTACGACCACCGGGTTCATATTGGGCCCACGGTAGATCACCGGGCCGCCGGCGAGCTTGATGTCGCCTTCCTGCGTCTTATCGATCGTCGGGCAGTCCGTGGCGTGGGTCACGTCGACCGCCACCCCGACGTGCGGGTTTACGCCGTACGCGCTCGTGATCGCGCCGCGAAGGCCGATCTCTTCCTGCACGGTGGACACTGCGAACAGGGCAACGTTGAGCCCGCCGCGCTCGCGCGCACGGCGCAATGCTTCGACGCATACCCACAAGCCAGTCTTGTTATCCATCCCGGGCGAGTTGGCCAGGTTGTTGCGCATTTCCTGGTAGCCAAGCTCCAGCGTCACTGGGTCACCTACGGACACGGCCGAAGTAGCCTCTTCCTTGTCTTTGGCGCCGATATCGAGCCATAGCTCTTTTTGCTTCACGACCTGCTTGCGCTCATCCTGATCGAGCAGATGGATCGGCTTGCGGGCGATGACCGCCGGAACCGGGCCGCCGGCCGTGTAAATCGTCATGCGCTGGCCGATCAATTGCTGCGGGTCCCAGCCGCCGATCGGGTTCGTGTAGATGTACCCGTTGTCGTTGATGTGCGAGACAATGAGGCCAATCTGGTCGGCGTGGCCGGCGAACATCACGCGCAGCGCGGCGTCCGGGTTGCAGCCGGCGATCACGTTTCCATGCAGATCGGTCCGCACATCGTCCGCGAAATCGGCCACATAGCGGCGCACGATGTCCTGCACTGGTTGCTCGTAGCCCGACGGGCTGGGAGCTTCGAGAATCTCTTTGAAAAATTTCTTGGCTGAATGTTCCATGGTGCTATTTTCCTCATTCGATGCTGTGCCAGACGACGATAATGCCATCGCGCTCAATTCTGGGGCGCATCGATCGGGGGGCAATCATGCGGCTAAAATCTCTGCTCTTGTGCCTGGCAATCCTTGTCGCATCGGCGTCGAGTGGCGGCTGCATCAATACCGACCCGTTTTGGCGCCTGGATCACTGCTATCTTGCCGATTGGACGAACCACAACAGCTGTCTAAGCTGCTGCCCCGACGGCAACTGCCAGCAGCGCTAATCGGCAACGCGGCTGGTCTATGGACTGGTCGCTTCAGCGGCCAGCGGTTCTCTCCGCACAATGGCCGAATTATACCGGTTTTTCTCATCGGGCGGCAGACCGCCCGACGATGATACCCAGCGCGACACGGCCACATCGTACATGCTGCGCATCGGGGCAGCCCAGGGGGAGCATCACTTTTCATTCGGCCGCTTCGCCGCTCTCTCCGCGCCCCGCGCCTAGCGCCAAGGATCTTGAGAGATGCGAAATTTCTTCCGTGTCGCCGTCCTGCTTGGGTGGCCACTTGCCGCGCCTGCGGCGAGCAACGCCGACTTGTTTGGGATGCTGGGCATTGGTTGTCGTGATTCGGCTTGCAGTGGTAGCTGCGGTAGTGACGTGGGTTGCGGTTGCGATGCTGGTTGCAGCCGCGATCCATCGTGCGAATGCGACGCCGTCGACGGCCGCGCGTTTGCGGGTAAGACGTGGACGTGCTGTTCCGAATGCGGTCCACCGATTTGCCGCTGCACGGGTCCAAGCCATTGCGGACAGCAGGGCTGCGGCTGTGCGACAACGTGCGGGTGCGAGCGTCGCAGCTGCCCGCAGTCTGGCTGCTGCTTCGGGGACGGCTGCGGCCGACTGGTCGGCTTGGTCGACCGGTTCTGTGGCTGCACCGGATGCGACGGCGAGCTGTACTGGAGCGAATGGCACAACGATCCACCGCGCTGCTGCGACCCGTGCGACTGCCACGGCAACTGGGTCGGCCCCGGCCATGGCGGCTACCGGGCGCCATATGATCACCCGTATTATGCGGGCAACAACGTAAATGCGCCGTCGCAAGTAGCCGTGCCGCAGCGCACACCGGCCGGTGGCATAACGCGCCGGCCAGAGACGGGTAGCGACAGCACGTACCAGCGGTAGGTAGGTCAGGCTTTCTAGCCTGACACGAGAATGAAGCAAGCAACGTCAGGCTGGAAAGCCTGACCTACTCAGAAACAGCCGCCGCGCGTTGGCGGTCGTTTGTGCTGCAAAATTCTCAAGCCCGACGCCGCGCACCTCGGCCAGGCAGGCAGCTGTGTGCAGCACGTGGGCCGGCTCGTTGCGCTTGATCTTGCGCACCGGCTCCGGCGATAAGTAGGGGCTGTCCGTTTCAATAAGAATGCGATCGTCCGGCACAGCGGCGGCGATTTCGCGCAGCTCCGCCGATTTCTTGTACGTCACCATGCCGGCGAAGCTGATGTAAAGGCCCATCGCCACGCACTCCTCCATCATCGCGCGGCTGCCGGTGAACGAGTGCATCACGCCGGCGAGCGGCCCGCGGGCATGCGCCTCGCGCAGCATCACCAGAATATCCTCATCGCAATCGCGGATGTGAACGATGAACGGCAGGCCCCGCTCCTGCGACAGGCGCAAATGGCGATCGAAGTAATCCTGCTGCTGGTCGAACGGCGTGAAATCCCAGTACCGGTCGAGACCCGTCTCGCCGATTGCCACGACGCCCGGCCGGCCGACAAGCGCGACGATGCGGTCCCAGTCCTCCGGCTCGCTCTCGGCCAGATAATTCGGCTGCATGCCCACGGCCGCGAACACATCTTCGTGCTCGGCCGCCAGTTCAACGCAAATCGCGCTCGTGTCGGCCGAAATCCCAATGGTCACGATGTTCGCCACGCCAGCCACCCGAGCGCGCGCAATGACCTCGTCCCGGTCGTCGTCAAATTCCGGCTGGTCGAGATGCGCGTGCGTGTCGAAAAGTTCGACCATCGATAACTATTTTGCCATTTATTGATTCGACAGAACTGCCTCTTTTGAACGGCGCGCTAATCTGTAGCCCGCGAATCGTAAAATGAGCGCCGAAACGAGGCCGGCGAGCACGGCGCCGAGCTGAATTAGAAGTACTTGTGGTGCTACATCGCCGCGCGGCGGATTGTCTACAAGAATAATGGTCTCGATCGCGATCAGCGACAAGATCCCCGACGCTAGGATCGTCCCCAATATTATTCGAAGCGTTGGCCGCGGTGCGAGAGCGACGCTTGGAATGGCAATCGCCGGAATCAGTGCCAGAAAAATGATCCAAATCCGTACGACGAATCCGCCAAACTCTCGCCAGCCAGGATGATTCGGCCAGTCCCATGCCAATGCCATCGCACGGCCGATTCCAAGCACCACCGCGCACACTGCCGTTAGCACCAACAGGTACTTGATGCTGAATTGATACGTAGCCGACGTCGGGCCTTCTATGCGCCTTGTATTTTTAACACGCCATCCGGTAACGACATATAAAAGCAACATGACGACGAGCGCAGCGGCAAAGAGCGCGGCCGGCATCATCAGGAATTCCAAGCCGATTCGGCTCCTACGAAAGTTGCTCGCAAACAATAGCGATATGAATCCGGCCGCTGAGAATGGAACTCGCTTTATAGCGGGTGGAGGCCCCATGGCGGTCCATGTTGCGAACAACACGGGCTGGGCAAGGAACACGCCGATCAAAACGAACGTTGGAAAGTCGTCGCCGCGCTCGCGCGTCGGGTTTACGATGATGTTGAACACGGCGTGAGCGGCCACAAGCAGCGCCAGCGCATGCCAAGGCCGCCAGCGGGCGTCTAGACTCGGGTTGCCGGCAACGTCGGGCATGAGTAGCCCTTGCTGATTTGCGCTAGCCGGGCGAATCCGGGCTACCGGCGGCCAGCTTGCGCTCTTCCTGGCGATGCGGGGCACCGGTCATGTCGGCGGACACTGGGGCATCGTTGGCGAACGCTTTGGCGCCGCCCAGTTTTGTGGAAGCGTCGCCGCGCACCTGCAGCTCCTGGAGCGACTCGAGATGTCCTTTGGCCATGCCTAGCGCTTCGGCCGCCAACGATTGAGCCGCCGGCGCAAGCCGTAGCGCATCGACGCATTGCTGGAGATCAGCGATATCCTGGCGCTGGTAGCGGATCGCTTCCCGGACCAGAAAGTCGATCGCCAGGTCGTGTGTGTCGGTAAGCTCGATTGGAAATCGGCCGGGGTCGGGCAGGCCGCCCGATTCGAGTATGTACCGACCAATTCGCTCGGCCAGCATTTCCTGCGCCGTGACGATCTCGTGGATTGTCTCGAGCACGTCCTCGCGGCCCGCGGGAATGTACGGCCTCGCATAGCGCAGGTACTGCGCGTAGGAGCGCGTCACGAGCACCAGCACGCGATTCAGAATTTCGATTGTATCCGGGGAGGTCATCGCAATTCTTTTCGAGCGCTAACGTGGCGCTGATTCCGCTTCGGACTGGTTGCTTAAGCGACCAGTCCAAAAGGTGGAGCCCCTACAGCAACAAGTTCTTGGTCGCCTGCTCGGCAATTTCCGTAAACGGCACCGGGTAAATTCCGTAGATCAGCACCGGCAGCGTGATCACGAGCACGTACAGCCCCGGCAACAGGCCGATCGTCACGCGGCCGCGGCCGGCCGGCTCGGGATCCATGCAAACGACTTTCGCCACGCGGAGGTAATACACTAGCGAAATGGCAGTGTTGATGCCGGCGATCACCAATAGCGCGATCATCCACCAACCGCCGGCCACCACCAGAACATAGAACACGTAGAACTTGCCAAAAAAACCGACCAGCGGCGGCAGGCCAATGAGGCTCACCAGGATCACCGTGAGCGCGACGCTGGTGATTGGGGCCCTGCGCACCAGACCCGCGTAGTCGGCAATCTCTTCGCTGCCGATCTCGTTGCGCAGGAACGCCACAATCGCGAACGCGCCGAGGTTCATGAATATGTAGACGGCGATGTAAAAGAGCAAGGCCTCAATTGCATCGGCAGCGCCCGCGGAGCTTGTGCCTACGAGCTGGATCGCCGCGGCCACGGCCATCATCATGTACCCCGCGTGGGCAATCGTCGAGTAAGCAAGCAGGCGCTTGATGTTGGTTTGGCCGTACGCGGCCAGGTTGCCGAAGGTACAGGTGACGGCGGCGACAATAGCCAGCAGACGGACCAGAAAGGTGCGCACGGGTGAGAGCCGATCGGTTCCGGCCGCTGAAGCGGCGTCGCCGGCTTGACCTGCGGCCGCGTCAGGGGCTTGTTGCATCGCGACGGTTTGAGCCACGATGGCTCGATGTGCCACGGGCGGTTGGTCCGAGGCTGCGGGCTGGCCGACT
>DATFGJ010000258.1:0-8880 GCA_035249585.1 Lacipirellulaceae bacterium | reverse complement strand
CCGTTTTCTTTATGCCGGCCGCACTGTTCCAAAAGCGAACCGGCCGCCTCTTGGAATTTCGGTAATAATAGGTCAGCCGCGTCCCCCCAGGAGGAGCACGAGCAACACAATGATCAGGATCAGGCCCAAACCACCGCTTGGATAGTATCCCCAGCCGCTGCTGTAAGGCCAGGTGGGCAGCGCCCCGATGAGTAATAGGATCAGGAGGATAACGAGAATCAGGTACATGTTTCATTGTTCCTTTCAGAAAAGGGATTACGGGTGACGCGCCGCCGAGCGAGATTGCTGCAGCACGTTAATCCTTATCAGTGACTTCCACATCCACCTCGCCGGTGTCGATGTTTCTATCAACCTCCAGGCTGCCTTCGGGCGTCTGCACGTCCAGTACGCGTTCCTTGCGTTCACAGCCGACGAAACTCGCCGCGCCGATGCACACGCTGAAGGCCAATGTCGCCGCGGCAATTAGTCGCGAATAAGGCGATCTCGATTTCATAGCATGCCCCCTTTCGATTCAAAAAAAGAGGGTCGCAAAACGCGTGCCACAACGTCGCAGTAGAAAACCGCGTAAACAGCAGCCTAAATTTCCAGGCTTATCCAAGTCCTGGTTGAGGCCACATCAGAGTGCCTGGTCAAAATACGACCAGCCGCAACCGGGCGAAGAATCTAACTGGTTTCGATGGCCGCGATGGCCTCGTCGGGAATGTTGAAGTTGGCCGCGACATTTTGAACATCGTCGTGGTCATCGAGCGCATCCATGAGCTTGAGGACGGCACGAGCCGACGCGGCATCGAGATCGACCGTGTCCTTGGGGATGCGCGTGATTTTTCGTACCTCGGGCTTCAGCCCGGCCGCATCCACTGCGTCAGAAACGCTCGTGAATGCATCCGGATCACAGATGACTTCGAAGTTCGAGCCGCTTCGACGCACGTCCTCGGCGCCGGCTTCCAAAACAAGCTCCATTAACGAGTCTTCATTCGTTTGATCGGCCGGAATTTCAATGAGGCCCTTGCGATCGAACATCCAGGCGACACAGCCAGTGGCGCCCAGTTTGCCGCCGGCGATCTCGAAAATCTTGCGCACTTCGCCGGCGGTGCGATTACGGTTGTCAGTAAGAATTTCGCAGAGGATCGCGACGCCGTTGGGTCCGTAGCCTTCGTACAGGATTTCTTCGTAGTTCGCGCCTTCCAGCTCGCCGGCACCTTTCTTGATCGCCCGATCGATGGTGTCTTTGGGCATATTGCCGGCTTTTGCGTCGATGATGGCGTAGCGCAGGCGCAGATTGGCGTTAGGATCGCCGCCGCCGATCTTTGCGGCCACGATGATCGCCTTGGACAGCTTGCTCCAAAGCTTGCCGCGCCGATTATCGATCAGCGCCTTCTTATGCTTGATGCCGGCCCAGTGGGAATGTCCTGCCATGGGAGAGGATTCAGGATTCGGGATGCAGGGGACAGGGAATCATACGAGGCGCCAGTGCGCTACAAAATGCGGCATACAAGATACCCTGCCATCGGCATGCTGCATCCTTCACCGTGGTTTTCGCTTCGCCAGCTTGCGCGTCGCGGGTTTCTTGGTAACTTTCTTCGTTGGCTTTTTGGTTGGTTTTGAGGCCTTTTTCGGCGCCGCGGGCTGCTTCGGCGGCTGCGCTTTTTCCTTTGCCTTGGCTTTCTTTTCTTCCGCTTTGCGCGGCGGCAGCTTGGCAGCCGGTTGCTTGCCGGCTAATGCATCGGCGGCGGGCGTTTTGCCCTTGTCGCGAGTTACTGCCGGATGTGGCGTCTGGCGGCCTGTTTCCGGACGCACGGTCGGGCGCTTCGGCAAGCGATCTTTGCAATTCGGATCGATTTCCAGCATCAACTTGCGCGCCGCGGGACTATAGGGATTGCGGCCCACCTCCACGCCAAGCTGATGCAACAGCGAACCGATTTCGGCCCCTTTGTTTTTGCTGACCGCCCGCTCTAAACCAGGCACCACTCCCTTGCCAAATTCATCGTCGGAAATGACACCCACGGTATGCAGAGCAATCATTGCTCCGCGGTTCAGCGGAATCGAATGCCCGCCCAGCGCATGCTGCGTCACGTAGGCCACGGCGAATGGCGTCGTGCCGTTGTACTTTTGCAGCTGCTTGACGGCCTGACCGATGTTCTGCTTCTTCAGCGTTTCGATGTCGAACTCGTAGACCGATTCGAACACGGCGTGCAGTGATTGCTTTAGCCGGGATGCCGACTCGGCCGGATTCACCAGCGGCTTGAGCACGTCGGTGAGCTCGCGAATCGTGCTTACGCGCACCTCGTTCCATCCGAAGTAATCGCGCTTGAGCGTTTCGAAAACCTGCTCGGCCGCCTCGTGCGGCGAATCCTCCAGCAGGCACGCAAACAGCAAATGCTCGAAAAGCGGCCGGTCCTTCGGCGGGGTGACCGGCTTGTAATGCTTTTTGATCACCTTGATCGTGCGATTGATCAGAGTGGAACGACTCGGTGTGGCCATGGTGTGCGGTGGGAGGGTGAACGAATGGAATACTGCGTGAGTAAGTGAGTAGGTGAGTAGCTGAGTTGGTCTGGTGATCCAATACCTAGTCACTTACTCACTGGGCAACATCCGAAGGATGGGCCACATATTCACTTACTCACACCTAGGTCTCTTCTGTGTCATCTGATGCGCTCTGATCCTGATTCCTCGTCTCCGGCAGCAATTCCTGGAGCAACTGATTGATGGCCAGCGATTTTTTCACGCCCTCGTCCAGCTGAAATGTGATTCGTGGCGTGTAGCGCGTGTCGATGCGGTCGGCGATCTTGCTTTGCAGGTAACCGGCCGAGCTGCGCAGGCCGTGCAGACACAACCGCTGCTTGGCGTCATCGCCCATGATGGAAACATGCACCTTGGCCTGCCGCATGTCCGGCGAAACCTCGACGTATGTGACCGTGACATCCTCGATCCGCGGATCCCGCAGATCGGTGAGGATCGCCATGCTGACCACCTCGCGGATGGCCTCGGCGGCTTTGAGTACGCGGCGGGATGACATAGGAGCGGGGAGCGGGGAGCTAGGAGCGGAGAGTAAGAAGCAGAGGTTTTGACTCCATGCTCCTCGCTCCATACTCCCCGCTATTCAAACTTCCGGTGGATCTCTTCGACTTTGTAAATCTCAAACAAGTCGCCTTCCTTGATATCGTTGAAGCCGGCCAGCTTGATGCCGCACTCGTAGCCTTCGCGGACTTCCCTGGCATCATCCTTCTCGCGCCGCAGTGTATCGAGCGCGTAGTCGCCGATGATCGTGCTGTCGCGGATTACACGGGCCCGGCTGTTGCGCTCGACCACACCCGAAAGCACGCGGCAGCCGGCCACCGTTCCTACGCGGCTGATTTTGAATATCTGCTGCACGAGCGCCCGGCCCAGCTCGACTTCGCGCTCTTCCGGCTTAAGCATGCCTTCCAAGGCCAGCCGCAAGTCGTCGGTAATTTTGTAGATCACGTCGTAGCGGCGAATCTGCACCCCGGTGCGCTCGGCCATCGTGCGCGCCTTTTCGTCCGGCACGACGTTGAAGCCGATGATGATCGCATCGGAAGCATGAGCCAGCGTCACATCCGCCTCGGTGATGCCGCCCACGCTCTTCTGCAGCAGCTTGACCCTCACTTCCGGATGCTCGAGTTTGGAAAACTCCTTTTCGATGGCCTCGATCGAGCCGCGCACATCGGCCCGAAGAATGATGTTGAGCGTCTGCGCTTCGCCCGTCGGGTCGAGCCGATCAAACAGGCTTTCCAGCGTGACATGCCGAAAGCCGCTGGCGCCGAGCGTCATTGTCCGCTCTTGTTCGGCGCGGGAACGCGCAACTTCGCGCGCCCGGGCGATATCGTCGAGCACGTAGAACCGGCTGCCGGCGCTGGGCGCTACATCCAGCCCCGTGATGTTCACCGGCTCGCTCGGTCCGGCCGACGCCAGCCGCCGGCCGTCGTCGAGCGTGTCGTACATAGCCTTTACCCGTCCGTGCGCCTGGCCGCAGACAACGATGTCGCCCACGTTCAGCGTGCCATTTTGCACAAGCACTTTTGCCACAATGCCTCGTTCCGCTTCCTGCTGGGCCTCGAGGCAAGTGCCGACGGCCGGCCGATTCGGGTTAGCCTTGTATTCGTGCAGCTCGGCCACTGTGAGCAACGTTTCCAGCAGCTCATCGATGCCCGTGCCTTTGGTGGCGCTGGTTTTGACGACTTCCACGTCGCCGCCCCACTCGCTCGGCAGCAGTTCGTTCGTGGAAAGGCCCTGGTAAACGCGCTCAATGTTAATGCCAGGCAGGTCGATCTTGTTGAGCGCCACCACGATCGGCACCTCGGCCGCACGGGCGTGGCTGATCGCTTCTTCGGTCTGCGGCATGACGCCGTCGTCGGCCGCCACCACCAGCACGGCAATATCCGTGACGTTCGCGCCGCGGGCGCGCATCTCGGTGAAGGCTTCGTGGCCGGGGGTGTCGACGAAGGAAATCCGCCGTCCGTCCTTGTCGATTGTGTAAGCACGGATGTGCTGCGTGATGCCGCCGCTTTCGCCGCTCACCACGTCGATGCCAATGATCCGGTCCAAAAGCGACGTCTTGCCGTGGTCGACGTGGCCCAGAAAAGTAATTACCGGCGGGCGCTCCACCAGCTGTTCCGGATCATCTTCCTGCTGCTGCAAGTCCGCGAGTAGTTGCTCTTCCAAGCTCACTGCCTGTTTGAACTCGACGTTGATCCCGAGTTCCCCAGCGACGAGCTGGGTCATCTCAGGGTCCATCACGGAGTTGATGGTCGTCATCAAGCCCGCATTCATGAGAATCCGCTGAATCTCGCTGGCCTGAACGCCGGCGGCCTCGGACAACTCGCGCACCGAGCAGGGCAATTGAACGGCGACGCGCTCCTTGCGCGGCGCGGTCGTCGTTGAGCCGGTCACCACGCGGCGCTGGCGGCGGTGAAGGGATCGGTGTGGCCGGTCCTCGGTATCGACCTGCGTGGCGTTTCGACGGCGTGCAAGCTGTCGCTGTTCGCGGCCGCCGAGCATGGGGCGGTCCCCTTCGCCTTCGCCATCCGGCGGAGTTTCTTTGCCGCGCCGGCCTTTGGCCTTGGCTGTACGGCGACTCTCTTCCTCGGGCACTGGGGCAAGCGGCAGGCGCGGCCCTTTTACGCCACGCTGTTTCTTCTCCTCGTCGAGAGTGCGTTCATGGCGCCTGAGATGGGCTGCCAGCGGTTTACTGCCCTGTTTGCCGGCGCCGAGGAGGTCGGGCGGCAACCGTAGATCGGGCTTCTGCGCGGGCGGCTCGTCGGGTGCCACCGGTTCGATCGGGCGGGAACTCTTGGGGAGCGGCGCCAGTTTCACGGCCGGACGCGCTCGTTCGGTCGTAGCGGTCCCGCCGTCGGTCTTCTTGCGTTCTGCAGGGCGGCTTTCCTTGCCGACGACAGGCACTTTTCCGCCGACATGTCCCGCTGGGCCAATGTACATCTCGCGTCCCATGGCGCCGGCCAATGGGCCGGGGCGGCGCGCGGTCTCGACGGCAACGGCCGTCGCGCTTGATGTTTCGGTGGCTGTCGAGGTTGCCGCGAGCGTGCTTTCACTGGCAACCGGTTCCGGCGCCGGTTCAACCGGCTTGGGACGAGATGGCGCGACCGGCGGCTTCGCCGTGACGATCACCGGCATCTTGCCGGGACGCGTCGGCTCCGACGGACGCTGAGGAGGTGGCGGCGCGGCTTTGCCCGGCTTCGTCTTGAGACCATCGCCCTTCAGGAACTGCTTGACCTTTTCGACTTCGTCTTCAGTAAGACTGGCCAGCGCAGACCCCTTGCCGGGGACGCCGGCCCTCGTGCAAATGTCGACCAGTTCCTTGCTGTCAAGCTTCAGCTCTTTCGCTAATGCGTAAATGCGTACCGCCAAGAGATTTCTCCGTTTCAGATTACTCGCCAATTATCCAATCATGTTGCGCGTCTCCTCATTGCCTGTAGCTGAGCAGGTGAGTCGGTGAGTAAGTCACTAGCTGGAGACCTATTCACTTACTCACCTACTCACTCTGCCACTACGTAGTCGATCGTTCAGCCTCCTCGTCTGCAGCTTCGCTAAGTTCAGTCGAATGGTTACCGTCCGCCGAACCTTCGGCGCCATCGGCATCGACATCGGCCTCGGATTCGTTTGTTTCCTCCTGGCCAAATAACTCAGAGTCAATCGCGGCGGCGTCGCTTTCTTCAGCGGCCTCACCCTGATCCTCATCCATGGGCGCCAGCTTCATGCCGGCTTCAGCGGCCATTTCCGCCAGCCGTTCTTGTTCGCGCTTCTGCCGCCTAGCTTCGGCGGCCTGGGCTTCGGCTTGCTCGGCCCGCTCTTCCGCTTGCTCGACAATCAGGTTGGCGGCCTCCTCGCTTAGCTCGCCCATGGCCATGAGGGCGTCCGGCTCGATGATCGACAGGTCGTCGTAACTCAAGAAGCCTTCCTCGACCAGCCGCTCAGCCAGCTCGACCTCGACACCCTGAAGCGAGCTGAAGCCGGTCACCGCGCGGTCGATCGCTTGGGCCAGCTCTTCCTGGGTCATGATCTCGATGTCCCAGCCGGAGAGCTTGCTGGCCAGGCGGACGTTCTGGCCGCGGCGTCCGATCGCCAGCGAGAGCTGGTCTTCGCGCACCAGCACGATGGCGCGGCCCAGCATCTTGCACAGGATGACCTGCTCCACCTCGGCCGGCTGCAGCGCGTTGGGAATCAGTACCTCTAGGTTGTCGTCCCAGCGGACGATGTCGATCCGCTCGCCGGCCAGCTCGTCGACGATGTTCTTGATGCGATTTCCACGCACACCGACGCACGCGCCGACGCAATCCACGCGCGGGTCGCTACTGGAGACGGCCACCTTCGAGCGATAACCGGGCTCACGGGCCATCGCCCGGATCTGAATCACGCCGTCAGCGATTTCGGGAATTTCCTGTTCGAACAGGCGCTGCACAAGCTGGGGCCGGGCACGGCTGAGAATCACTTTGACGCGGCTGCCCGACTTGCGTACTTCGAACACGGTGGTCCGCACACGCTCGTTGACATGATGCGTCTCGCCGGGAATCTGCTCGCCGCGCGGGAGAATGGCTTCCACGTTGGCGAGCGTGACGGTGGCCGCGCCGCCCTCATACCGCTGAATGACGCCGCTCACCATGTGGCCGATCAACTCGGTGTATTCATCGTGCAAGGCGTCGCGCTCGGCCTCGCGAATCTTCTGGATCATCACTTGCTTGGCGGTCTGCGCGCCAATGCGGCCGACAGTTTCCTCTGAATCCAGCTCGCGGCCATCGTAGGTTGCCCGGATCGAACCGTCCTCCCGGTCGATGTTCACGACGATGTTGGCTTCTTCGCCGTAATGCTTCTTGGCCGCCGAAACGAGCGCAGCCTCGATGCCTTCGAAGACAATTTCCTTGTCTATGTTTTTATCGCGGTGAATCGCATCGACGATTCGCAGCACTTCACTGGGATTCATGGCAACCTTTCCACGGTGTATTTCGCCCGCCGTGAGGCAAAAACAAGTTGTTCAAGTTGTTCAAATTGTCGTAGATCAGGCTTTCCAGCCTGACCGGTTCGCTTGAACGCCGGGTTCGCCGCGGCTTGGCGGCACGTGTCAGGCCCCAAAGCTTGACCTGCGGGGATGTAAAATCCCCGCTGCCGTACTGCCGAAGCAGAGCGACGGACGACGGGTCGAAGCGAAACTCCTTGCGCCCAAGCAAGTTATATTGCTCGACGAACCCGCCAGCATACTCCGCGAGCGCTACGAGTGTCAAGCCGCGCTTGCGGCCCAGTTGACGCAAAAAGGCCGCCGAATGGCAGCCTTCTCGATCATTCCGCCCGGCGTCCATGTCCAAAACTCGCCCAGGTCGACGCGGCCGCGACCGTCCTTTCGGTAATTCTTCGATCCGCGCCGATCGAAGTCAACCGAGCGGCAGATCGTTGCAACGGTGGGTGTCGCTAGTGGAGAATAAGTTTTTTGCCCGTTGTCGAGCTTTCAATGGAAGATTGTCGCGCCCAACCAGCAGAACTCCGCGTTCATGCAGCAAGAGGTGATCATTGAAAGCCGCCTTTAGCAGCGTGATTTGCTGCCTGCTTGTGATTGCCGTCTACAACGGCGCCGATCCCAGCGTTCCAGCCACGATGCCGCCGGAAACTTCGGGTGCGGCGCCTGGCAACGATAGCACCAAGAAGCCGAATGCAGAGCCCGCCGGGTTGCACAATCTCATCAACGTAACGAGCCGGCTGTATTCGGGCAGCGAGCCGCATGGCGAGGAAGGCATCGCTAGCCTGCAAATGCTCGGCGTTAAAACGATTGTGAGCGTCGACGGCGCGAAGCCGAAGGTTGAGCTGGCCCGCAAATACGGCCTGCGCTACGTGCATGTCCCGATCGGCTACGACGGCATCCATGAGGAGGCCGGCCAAATGCTGGCGCGGCTCGTGCGCGAGGCGGAAGGGCCGATCTACCTCCATTGTCATCACGGCAAGCATCGCGGCCCGGCGGCTGCGGCCGTGGCCTGTATCGCCGGCGGCGATATGTCCACCGACGAGGCGATTGAATTCCTCGTGCGCGCCGGCACAAGCAAGGATTACGCCGGCTTGTGGCGCGATGTGAAAGCGTACACGCGCCCTCCGGCCAATGCCAAGCTGCCCGAGCTCGTGGAAGTCGCCGAGGTCGGCTCATTCGCAGCGGCCATGTCGCAAGTCGACCGGGCGTTCGACAGCGTCAAACTATCCCGCGACGCAAAGTGGACCGTCCCCGCCGAACATCCAGATATCGTCCCGGCGCAGGAAGCACTGCTGCTTCAAGAAGGTCTGCACGAAGCGGCAAGGAATCTGGGCGACGGACACGATGCGCAGTTCAAAAAATGGCTCGCCGACGCTGAATCGCTGGCAATCGAGCTA
>DATFGJ010000257.1:0-9889 GCA_035249585.1 Lacipirellulaceae bacterium | reverse complement strand
CCGCCGCCCGTTTCGTATGTGTCCATTACCGGTCCGTCCTTCGACGGATTTACTTCAATCCGTGTCGTGGTGGCGGAGCCTTTAAACAGCATTGCATCCTGTTCTTGCTCGAGAATCAGCGTCCCCTTGGTGCCGAAGACGATTTCGCCATATCCGCCGTAGCCGTTGCCGTTGATCGAGGAATACGTGACCGCGACCTTCTTATTCGGGTCGGCAATCTCGTAACCTTCGTCGTCTTTGTAGTAGCCTTTGCCGGGAAATTCGAAGATGCAATACACGTGGTCGTCGCATTCGCGATCGGCAGGGAATACGTGCCGTCCGCCGACGCCCGTCACTGAGATCGGCTTGGCCTTTCGACCGCCGGGCTGCTGCGTGGAAATAAAGATGCTCGCTGCATCAAGTTGGTGACTGCCGAGTTCGGCCATCAGGCCACCGCCCGTGCGATCCCAGAGCCGCCATCTGATTAGTTCTTCCAAAGCCGATCGTTGGTAACCGCCGTCAAGTTCCTTTGCCGCGTATCCATACTTTTGCGCGAGCTCATCGGTGATGTCATCAATCTGCGCCTGCTTCTGTGCTATTTTTTTCTCCCACTCGGTGATGGCCTCTGGCTTTTCGGGCTTGGGAACTGTCTTATGTTTGCCAGCCATCACGGATTTCCAACTGTTCAATTCGTCGGCCAGCTTCTTGTCGTTCGGCAACGGCGGCTGCCAGCTATCGTTTTTGGGCATATTTGCCCGATGCCATTGAGCGCGGATGTGATGAATGTCGCCGATAAGCCCTTGCTTTATTTGGTGGACCGCGTTGTCGTACAGGATGCTGTAATGCCGCTGATGGCCGACTGCCAGAATAAGCCCTGTCTCCTCGGCAACACGTGCCATTTCCTTGCACTGCGCGATGTTGTGGGCCATCAGCTTCTCGGTCAGGACATGCTTGCCCTTGCGCATGGCGTCGACTGCCGCCTGGTGGTGCAGATGCAAGGGCAGGGCAATTATCACTGCCTCAACGTTCGCATCGTCGAGAAGCTCCTTATAGCCGTTCGTATACACCTTAATGTGCTTCTCTGCGGCCGACCGGTCGGTCCATTTTTCTTCATCCTTGTAAACCTCGAGCAGCCCCGGCCGCGCAGAATGGGCGCCAGGTGAGTACCAGTCGCCATAGAACGCACGGTGCAGACTGTAGGGTCGAATGTCGGCAATCGCGACCACGTCAATGTATTTGGGGTTGAGTGCCCCAATGAGAACGCCGCCTTCGTCGCCCGTGCCGATGATGCCTACCCGCAGCCGGTCGTCGAGTGACTTGCCGTAATTGAAGTAAATTGCGCCCAAACTGGCCGCAGCGGCTGTTCCGCCAGCGAGCACCGAGCCCTTTAAAAAGTCGCGGCGCGTGGTGCCGACGGCCTCGTCGAAATTCTGCTTGCCGATTTGCTTTTCTTCCGGTGAGAGATTCATGGCCAAGCGCCTGTGTGCTAAGGTTCCACATCGCGATTGCGATGAAAGAGCGCGTACGTGAAATAATCAAGCCCCGCCCAACGGCCCGCACCTGTGCCGGCGAGGACCAACAAGGCGGCAAATTCGATCACGTGATACATCGTGGGAGCCGCATCCGGTAGCCACGGTGGCTGCGAGAGGATTACACCAACCAGGAATAAAGCGCCAGCTACCGACGCGATGCGTGTCAAGAATCCCAATAGCAGGCAGATTCCCACGCCGATCGTAAGGATCGTCGCGCCAACGCTGACCATGTGCAGGCGCTTCGCGTTATCACTTATGACGGCACTTTCCCAGGAGGAATAGGTTTCGTCGCTGACACGCTGTTCCGTGCTCAGAATCTCGCGGAGATCTTCGACGAATTGCGCCTCGATATCGCGCACCTGACTGATCCATGCACGCGGCTGACCGGTCGTCTCCGTGCCCTTCATTGCGATTCGTTCGTCGAAATAGGGGACTTCGCCGGCCTCGGGTGCCTCTTGCCAACGGTCCAGCCGGAACAATTCATGACGATATTCGGCAATCGGTTCGGTCTCGCTGGCCAGATAATCAGCGACCTGTTGCATTCGCTGGGCGTAGGCCTTGTCGACCCGCTGCTTTTGCTCGTCAGTCAAACCCGGCACGAGCTTCACTTCGTCGCGTATTTTTCGCCAATCGTCGGCGATGCGCTTACCCCAATCGACATAGGGTGCGTCGGGCGGGAATTCGACAGGGACTTCCCCGCCGGCCTTTGTCGCTTCGGCGCGGCGCTTCGCATAGTCGGCCGACCACTTGGCACGCTTCTCTAATTCGGCCGCGTCCGGCGGCACGTTCTCGCGGGATGCAGCCAGGAGCTTTCGGTAGCCGTGATCATCCGGGGCCTGAGCGTGAAACCAACTCGCAAGCGGGCCCTTGGCTTGCGTCAAAAAGCCTTCGGCCGAAAAGACCATCCGCAGCTCGCCGCCGTGCCGATCATAGACGACCTTCTGCGATCCCTCGCGGAAAAAGTGCCACCCAATCACAAGGCGCAATACGACCAGCGATAAGACGGCGAACGTTCCGAGATATCGACGGGAATCAACCATTGTGTGCCAACGGGGAAGGCCAACGGACCGGTCGCTTCTGCGAACAGGGTACAGGGAATAGGCCGCTAGCTCTTGCCCTAATCAACGGCCATCGCCACAACCTATGTTATGACAAGAACGCCTCAATCGCCAGCCGTCCCCGGCCGCGGGCGGCTTGTTCTTTGCTACCCCGTCGAGCCGCATCACGTGGCCCAGATTTCCGCCGCGGCGCCGGGTTTCAAGGTCATCGACGCCGGTCAGGAGCGCGTGGCCCAGGAGCTGCCTTCGGCCGACATTTTCTGCGGCCATCCCAAGGTGCCGGTTCCGTGGGAAGAAGTAGTTCGCCAGGGTAGGCTGCGGTGGATCCAGTCGTCGGCCGCCGGGTTGGATCACTGCCTCGTGCCGCCGGTGATTGAATCGGACATCATCATCACGAGCGCCTCCGGCGTGCTGGCCGATCAGGTCGCCGACCACACCATAGCGCTTTTGACAGGGCTGTTACGCAGTTTGCCCACATTTTTCCGCGCGCAGCAGAAACGGGAATTCATCCGTAGGCCAACGCGAGATTTACACCGTGCGCGCATTGGAATCATTGGCCTGGGTCGCAACGGCCGTCGGCTGGCCGAAATCCTAAGTGCGTTTCGCACGACGATTCTGGCGACCGATTGGTTCCCGGTGAACAAGCCCGAGCACGTTGCCGAATTGCTGCCAGCCGATGCCATTGACGACATCCTGCCGCGCGTCGACATCCTGATTCTGGCGGCACCTCTCACCGACGTCACGCGCGGAATGATCGATGCCCGTCGGCTGGCGCTGCTGCCCCGCGGAGCCATCCTGATCAACGTGGCTCGCGGGCAGCTTGTCTTGGAAAAAGATTTGGTGTCCGCGCTCGAATCTGGTCACTTGGGCGGCGCCGGCCTTGATGTGACGGATCCAGAGCCGCTACCGGTTGAAAGCAAACTCTGGACCTTGCCGAACGTGATCATCACGCCACACGTCGGCGGCCAGTCGGCCACTCGCATTGACGACATGACAAACTTCTTCTGCGATAATCTGCGGCGCTATCTCACCGGACAGCCGCTGCGCAATCTCGTCGATAAACATCTCGGCTTCCCGTTGCCTGATTAGCCGCCGGCATTCGCCGGACGTCGGAAATTCAACGCTTCTCCAAATCCGTTCGAGTTCAATCCATTTACGCCCAGTTGTAGTCACCTGGACCAAATGGCGTGCTAGCACTTAGAATGACTTCGTTAAACCGCTTGCATTCTAACACGAGCTGGGCGAGAACGGATTCTTCGCGCGCCACCTGGAGACTACACCATGAGCATGACCACGACGCTATTGCATGGAACGCGAACTTTAACACATGGCGGCAAGCCGGCGACTGGGCCCGATAATGAGCTGCTTGCCAGCTATTTGCGTCTGATCCAGCAGCCCAAGGTTGGCTGGACCGAACACTTGCGGCTTCTGAGGCAGCTCGGCCGCGGCGGCCAAGGCGTGGTGTACCTCAGCGAGCGGCGCGGAAGCGATAACTTCACGCTTCCTTTGGCTTTGAAAGTCTTTTCGCCCGAGCGTTTTTCCGACGAGCGCGGCTATCGCGAAGCGATGGAGCGAATGGCCCAGGTCAGTTCGCGCGTTGCGTTGATCCAACACGACAACCTGATCGACGTGCAGAATTTTATCGAGCGGCGCCGGATCCGCGTGTTGGAAATGGAATGGATTGACGGCTATGACCTCGATACTCTGATGGCGCCGGGCATGTTGGAGCGAGCGCGGGCCCGAGTCGGGAATCGCCGCTGGGAATACATCAACAACGTGGTCGCCACGGCTGGGCAGGGCCGGACGCGGCTTAAGCCTGGCATGGCGGTGGCAATCGTGCGTGAGTGCCTCGGCGGATTGGCCGCCCTGCATCGCGAGGAGATTGTGCACGGCGACATCAAGCCCTCGAACATCATGATCAAGCGCACGGGCAATGCAAAGATCATCGACATCGGCTCGGCGATGGACCTAAACAACATGCCGCAACAGCGGACGTGCACGCCACAGTACGCCGCCCCGGAAATGCTCGACCGGGAAGAGGTCACGCCGCGCTCCGACCTGGCGAGCGTGGGCTACGTGCTTGTGGAGCTGCTGGCCGGCAAGCCGCTGTTCGCCGGCATTCGCGAGTTCGCCAACTTGCTGGAAGCCAAGCGAACGTTACCGCAACGGCTGCACAAAATCCTGCCTCCCGAGGTGACGCACAGCGATCTGTTGATGACGATTTGTCGCCGGCTCACGGCGCCCGATCCGATGCTTCGCTATGCTACAGCGGAGCAGGCCGACACCGGCGGCGAAGGTTTGGCCGAGTTTCAACGCACGCTCGTGCGCGGCGACCTGGCGAGCGAATACGAAAACGAGCTTCGCGTTTGGCTTGAGGAATTAGATTGAGTGCGCCGCAGCCCGGAGCAATTGAGGAGCAGCACGAGCTCAAGTGACGCCTGGTGAAAAATTGGGAAAGGCAGCTTTTTGCCGCATGGAGGCCAAAAACATGTCTAGCTGCTCAGTGATTCTTGCCGTTCTGCTATCTGGACAGGTTGGCGCCACGAACGACCGCTACGGCACCGCAGGCCAGGCGCTACCACCGGACAGGACAATCCCCGCTGGCGATGACTCTGCCAATGGCCTGGTGGAACGTATTGCTCCACCTCCAGACGCTGCGCAATCGACCATTGCTCCGACATCGCGCGCCGCGGAACCATATGCCCCCGTCAACATTCCATCTCGCGGGAGCAGTCCGCAAACATTGCCATCCGACGTTACGCCGCCATCGGAGCAGTCTGCGGCTCCTCCGCCCGGTTATGGCTATCAAACTCAGCCAACTTCGCCAGCGCGTGCAGCCGCTGCGACCGATCAATCGCCTGGGCTGAAACCTTCAGCCATGATGCGGGCGATGCTGAGCCCACCGCGAGATTCGCGGCTAGCCGGACAACCGATGACTCTGGAGGCGATCGTCGCAAGTGCCACTTCCCGCGCCGAGCAAACGCAGCGTGTTGAATCTTATTGGGATCTCTGCTCCAGCGTCGCGGACTATTATCTGGGACTGCGCGAGCAGGACGAATTGCGTCGCTTGCGCTCTCTGGTGCCGACTCTAGGCCCGGCAGGGCAACAGGCCGAGAACGAATTGGCGGTCCGCGTCGGCACATCGCACCGCGCCGCGGTCGCGTCGCAATATCGGCTGGCCAGCTGGATTGGGCCGTCAACAGGACTTCCTTTGCCGAGCGATACCCCGCATTGCGGTAGCTATCATACCCACTATCAGGAAATCTTTGCCGGACGAACGTCCGTCGAAGCGCAAGAGCTGAGTGCACTTCTGCCGCTCCGCTACACGGAACTAAAGGACGCCGCCGCCGCGGTGACGCGAGCTGAAGAGTGGCTAAATCAGGTCGCCGCAGCACGGAGTGATAACTCGGATACCACTGGCACCTTGCGCGCGTTGGAGCTGTTGGCGCTTCGCCGCCGCGCATTCGTACAAATTGTGCGCGACTACAATCGCCGTATTGCTCGCTATTCGGAGCTTGCGACGCCAGGCCAAATCGACGCCGATCGCCTGATCGGCATGCTGATCAAACGCGATTCTTCTTCAACGGCCACGCGGCCCTTTGCGCCTGCAGCGCCGCCCAATCGGCAATCGCAAGATCGTACGAGTTTGCCGCCCAGCACCTTTTCCGAAGGATGGGCCCCTGTCGGCGGAATACGCACACTTGGCTCGACGCGCGACGAAGCGGTTCAGCCAGCCTCAGCGGTAGCTCAACCTGCCCGACGTCAGGAGCGTTCGCTGCTTGTGCCGCGCCGGTAGGATAGCGATTACGTGCCGGGTTGTTGCGAGTCAGCGGCGTCGCTTGTGACGCCAGGCATTCAGCGATCGTATTGGCCGCGCGTCATCTCGCCGTCATAATATCGCGTTATGGGTCCGCTCGCTGCAACGCGTCACCTTCGCACGGCTAGTGGCAGTCATGCCGCCAGCACGGCTTGCGCCGCCCGCGATCCCAGAGCGCGCCCAATTTCGATTGGTCCCCTGGTCGTCTACCCGCCAATTCTCCAGGCCCCAATGGCGGGCTACACCAACTACGCGTTTCGCCAGATTGTGCGCGAGTTCGGCGGCGCTGGACTGCTGGCAACCGAGATGGTTAACGCCAAGGGATTTGTCTGGCTGGCCGAACACGAGGCCGAGCATCCCGACCGATTGTGGGGCGTGGCCGACGAACCGCGCCCCTTAGCGGTCCAAATCTGGGATAACGACCCGGAAACTCTCGCCAAAGTTGGGGCGCGACTGGCGCAAGAGTACAAAGTTAGCGTGGTCGATATCAACTTCGGATGCCCGGTACGCGACGTTGTGCAAAAAGCACATAGCGGTTCGTACTTACTCAGGGAGCCAAACCGGATTGGCGCGATAATCGAGCGAGTTGTTGCTGCCTGTCGACCGACGCCCGTGACGGCGAAGATTCGCCTGGGCTGCACGCGCGATCGAATTACGGCGGTCGATGTGGCACAGGCTGTGGAAGGTGCCGGCGCAGCCGCGCTCACGGTTCACGGCCGAACGGCCGCGGATATGTTTCGTGGCTCGGCCGATTGGGACCGCATCTCGGCGCTTAAGCCCCATCTCAAGAACATTCCTCTTATTGGAAATGGCGACCTCGATTCACCCCAAAAGGTAGTCGACACATTTTGTCGCTATGACATTGACGGAGTGATGATCGCACGCGCGTCCCTGGCGAAGCCCTGGCTGTTCCGGCAGGCGGCGGCCGCGCTGCGCGGCGAGCCGATCCCGCCCGACCCGACGCTCGCCGACGAGCGACAATTGTTGTTGCATCATTTTGAACTGGTTTGCCAGCGATTCGGCGAGGTGAAAGGTTCGCTTCTCATGCGAAAGTACGCGTGCTGCTACGCTCAGGGCCGCGCAGGCGCCCGGGAATTCCGCAGTCGCGTCGTAAAAGTGAAGTCGCCGGCTGAGTTTTGTGCGGTCGTGGAGCACTTTTTCCCGCGTTGAGGGCCTCCTCGCGCTGCCGGCGACAGCTCAAAACGGGTCTGGGCTATTGTCTTAAGCTGTTGTGGTGTAGATAGTTAAGGCAGGAACTATTTTTCAAATAGACGGTTGTCAAAAATAGCAAAACCGCTATTATTGCAGTAGGAATAGGGATGCCGGCTTCCTGATCGACCTGGGTTCGTGCCATGACTGAAAGCTCCGACCAAACACTGCTGAATTTCATGCGTCGCGAGGGACCCGTCACGATTTCAGCGCTTGTCGCCGAAATGGGCGTTACGGCCACGGCGGTCAGGCAGCGCCTGCGGCGTTTGATGTCCCAGGGACTCGTCGAGCGCCGAACCGAGCGAAAAAGCCGCGGCCGGCCAAATCACCGTTACCTGCTGACGGAAAAAGGCGAACGATCGGCAGGTACGAACTTTACCGACATGGCAATTGTGCTGTGGGAAGAAATCAAGTCGGTCGAAGATCCGGCGATTCGGCGAGGACTGTTGAAGCGCATCGCCGATCGTTTTGTTGCCAAGTATCAGGACCGCGTCGTTGGCGAAACGCTGGACGAGCGCATGAGCGCGCTGGCCGAGGTCATGCGCGAGCGCGATATACCGTTTGCGATCAACAAGTCGAGCGAATTGCCAGTGCTCTCTGCCTTAGCTTGTCCGTATCCGGAACTGGCGAAGATGGATCGAGGTGTTTGCACGATGGAAAAACTGATGTTATCGGAGATTTTGGGCAGCAATGTGCGACTCAGCGAATGTCGGTTGGACGGCGCATCCTGCTGCACGTTCACCCCAAGCGTGTCGTAAGTAAAGGATTGCAACAAAATACAGGCGAAATTAAATACGCATATGACCGAAGCTCAGCCATGGATTGAAGGTCGATTTGAGGAAAACGTCATTACGACGACGGTGGAGCAGGCGATCAACTGGGCGCGCCAGTCGAGCGTCTGGCCGCTGACGTTCGGGTTGGCGTGCTGCGCGATCGAGATGATGGCCACTGGGGCCAGCAGGTATGACATGGACCGCTTCGGCGCAGGCGCGTTTCGCGCCACGCCGCGACAGGCGGATCTCATGGTTGTGGCTGGCACGGTGACATACAAAATGGCCAGCCGCGTGCGGCGGCTTTACAACATGATGCCCGATCCGAAATTCGTGATCGCAATGGGCGCTTGCACTGTCGGCGGCGGGCCGTATTTCAAGTACGGCTACCATGTCGTCAAGGGAGTGGATCTGGTGGTGCCGGTCGATGTGTATGTGCCGGGATGCCCGCCGCGACCGGAGTCGCTGCTGGAAGGCTTGATGCGGATTCAGGACAAAATTAAGGGGCATAAGATCGCCCGGCAACGCGGTGCAGCCATCGGTGTGAAAGTTGACGATGAACTGCCGATTCCACACCACAGCGGTTACGTCGCGGCGCCTGCGGATTACGAGCCAAAGTTTGATCACCAAAAGATTATGGCATAGAGAACCGCGGGTACCTAAGCACGCCGACAAATTGCAAATCAACGCAGAAATACTCAATTCCGCGTACCGCGTACCGGAACGATACAACGAACAACAAAAGTCGACTTGAAAACTCCAACCTATTGCAAATGAGCGAAACTCTTTCCATCAAGAACTTGTGCGTCGCTGTCGGTGGCAAGCCGATCCTCAACGGCGTGAATCTAACGATCCGTCGCGGGGAGACCCATGCGCTCATGGGACCCAACGGATCCGGCAAGAGCACTCTGGCCGGCGTGATCATGGGCCATCCGAATTACGAAGTGACCGAGGGCACCATTGAGCTGAACGGCCAGAACATATTGGCCTGGGACGCGACCGAGCGCGCTCGGGCCGGCATCTTCATGGCATTCCAGCGGCCGATGGCGATTCCGGGCGTCAAGATGGCAGACTTTCTGCGCCACGCGACAACGAACGTGCGCAGCCCGGAGCGCAAGGAAGGCGAGCCGCTCATCCCAATGCGCGAGTTCCGAAAAGAGCTTCGCGACAAGATGGGCCAATTGCGGATGGATGAAGAGTTCGCCCGGCGATACGTGAACGATGGGTTCTCCGGCGGCGAGATGAAACGGGCCGAAATCCTGCAAATGGCCATGCTGCGGCCGAAGTTTGCGATTCTCGACGAGACTGACAGCGGGCTGGACGTCGACGCGGTGAAGCTGGCAAGTCAGAGCATCGCCGAGATCGGCGGGGCGGATATGGGTATTCTTATTATCACTCACCACGACAAGCTGCTCGAACACAACACGCCGGACGTCACGCACGTGATGCTCGGCGGCCGCATCGTGGAAACAGGCGGGCACGATCTAGCCAAGGAGCTTTACAGTTCGGGCTACGACCGCATTC
>DATFGJ010000256.1:0-7357 GCA_035249585.1 Lacipirellulaceae bacterium | reverse complement strand
GTCGTGGCCGGCGCGGAAAAACTGCCTTGCGCTTTGTGCGAGGCGTTCCAGCAGAAGTTTGGCGTGCGCCCCGTCGAAGGCTACGGCACGACCGAGCTCTCGCCGCTGGTGTCGGTCAACGTTCCGCGCAGCCGCTCGAAGAGTTTGGACATCGACTGCAAGGAAGGCTCGGTTGGCCGGCCGGTGCCCGGCGTCTCGGCCAAGATCGTCGACCCCGAATCATTCGACGAGCTTCCGCCGGGCACGCCCGGCATGTTGCTCGTGAAGGGGCCGAACGTCATGAAGGGCTATTTGGGCCAGCCCGAGGAGACAGCCAAGGTGATGCACGACGGCTGGTACATCACCGGCGATATCGCGATGATCGACACCGAGGGCTTCATCCACATTACCGGCCGGTTGAGCCGCTTCTCGAAGATCGGCGGCGAAATGGTGCCGCACGTTCGCGTCGAGGAGGCGATTCAAAAAATCCTCGGCGTCGAAGAGGAAGGGCATCATAAGGTGGTCGTCACCTGTGTCCCTGACGAACGCAAGGGCGAGCGCCTGGTGGTCGTGCACACGCAGATCGAAATGCAGCCCGAAGAGATTTGCCGCCGGCTCGGCGCGGATGGACTGCCCAATCTGTGGGTTCCCGGAGCCGACAGCTTCCTGGAAGTCGAATCGATTCCCGTGCTGGGCAGCGGCAAGACGGACCTTAAGGCTTTGGCCGACCTGGCAAAGGCGCGCTTTGGATAAACTTCGCCGCCGCGACGGATCAATGTGCCGGTTGCACGTCGGCGGTAGTGCGCTGGGCCAGCAGCGGCGCGCCGTCATGCGACGGCTTAGTGTTGTGAGCATAGCGCTCCGCTGTGCGGAAACAAACCGCCACCAACTCCTTGCGCGTCGGCTCGTCGATCGATGCCAGCCGCGTTGCCAATCGCTGCATGCCTTGCGGATTCTTCTCCGCGGTGCGCGAAAAATTGCTGACGAACGTCAGCGTCTCGATAAGGTTGCGGTCAGCCGTTTTGCTGATCCACGGCTGCGCGGTCTTGGCCACAAGCTCGACGCCCATTTGCTCAATTCGCACAAACGAGTCGACGCGCACAGTGATGTAATGCCGGCCATTCGTTTCGCGAACCGCCCCGGAACGGAGCAAGATGAGCGTGCGCGCCTTGAGCCGCGAGACAAACGGCTTGCCTTCGTACGTGCCGTCGGCCATTATCACCGCCAGATTTCGTGCATCCTGTCCCCATTGAGAGAACAGGAATTGCACCGTTCCGGTAGTTCCCGCGTTGTCGCTCCCCCGATAGGCGCCGTTGCCGAGCCTTTGCAGCGTCACCTGGCTGATCCCCATCACACGCCACACGTCGATGACGACCTCCGGATGCTGCATCAGGAAGTTGAACATCTCCGGGTCGCAGTCGATGACGCGCGTTGGCAGCCGGCGGTAGATGCTGACGTTCTTGACGATATATTGCGCGGCCCGGCGGTGCTCGGCCGGAATCTGTCGCCACGGAATCGCTCGCACGGCTTCATCGCGCGCCGCGCGGCTGGAGGTTGCCTCCGCGTTATTGGCACAAGCTGCTAGCGGCAGCAGGCAAAGAACCGCCGCGCAAGCGATGATGGCGAGTAGCGTCCGGAGTACAACGCTATTTTGCCGGACCAAAATAGTCCGGCTATGTATATTGCGGACCAAGATGGTCCGGCTATATAGCCCGGCCATCTGGGCCGGGAACGTTGCGCTCGCGCAAGGTTGAATGCAACTCACGGATGGCCCCCCGATGGCGCGGCTACGAATCGAAAACCACGCGCTCGCGCGCACTCGCATGCGCGTCGCATGCTGCAGGTAACGCTTGCCGCGACAGCACAAGCCGCAGCGCCGACTAGCCGGTTAAACTATGTCGATCCGCTAAATAATTCGGCCTTTTCGTCGGGCCGCCGTCAGAAAAAACCTTGATTGCTTGCCCGACG
This sequence comes from Lacipirellulaceae bacterium, assembly GCA_035249585.1. Lineage (GTDB taxonomy): Bacteria > Planctomycetota > Planctomycetia > Pirellulales > Lacipirellulaceae > JABDGM01. The sequence continues at coordinate 5,410 of DATFGJ010000256.1, read as the reverse complement.
GGCAAACCTTTACTCCGCCGCGCGCCGATCAAAGATAGCAGGCGGCCATTGGGCTGATTACGCGAAGGCGAGAGTGCGGCGCCTGAGCGGAAACGCAACGACAAGGATGCGCGTTGCATGCTGTCTTGCAGCCGCCGAGAGTTTCGAGGTGCGGACCCCCCTCCGCGCTGGCGCAACTGCCCTTGCTCCCGGCGGCGGCATCCCGCGAAAATGCGGCTCTCGTCTTTCCGCGCAAGGAGCGCCGCTGGAGATCCATTGTGTCTGCGTCGACGAAGCGCCGTCCTCTTTCTTATTACTTTTCATTGCCGGTTCTAGTCGCAATCGTCGTTTTCCTGGTGGCACAGCTTGCCACCCGGCAAAGAGTCGAAATTGTCGCTGAGCTGGCCCACCGCGTCGCGCACCATGAGGCGGACGATGCCACGGCCGCATTGCGCCAATTGGCCGCCATGCCGCGCCCGCCGATCGACGTGCTCGTGTCGGCGGCCGCTTCGCCCGATCAGGAAATCGCTAAGGAAGCGCAGCTGCTTGTGAGTGGAATCGTTCGCCGTTGGAGCCGCCAGATCGACGATGGCCGGCGCCTCTCAACGGTCGCGCGCCAGCTGTCCGAGCTGGCCCAGTCGTTGGCCAAACATCAGGCGACGTTTTCTGCGGCTGACCATCCTTGGTTAGCGGCCACAACACGGCGAATCTTGCGCGTGGCGAATCGAACGCCAATCACCGATTCGCCGCTCGTGGCCATGCACTGCGATTCCGTCCTGGCCTCGATCGCGGACGGCGAAAATGCGATGAACGCCATTGCCGGTCGCAGCCTGTCCCCAGATCCACCGCTCGTCACGGCCGCAGCTGCTCCGGCAACGAGTCCGGGCGAATCGAGCCGCACTGTCGCGGAACCGAAGCTGGCAGCGCATGTCGATGCACGCGCGGCGCTCGCGAATGCGAACCCGCTCCGCGAACCAGCTGCGACCACACCCAACGTTCACGTCGCAGCATCGGCTCCAATGCCAACAACGGAGATTTCAACAGCAGTTGATCCAACAAAGACTGACCCGCCTGACAACGGACCAACGGGTACATGGCCAGTCAGCGCATTCCAGTCGCCTTGGCGCGGGGAATGGGCGCACCCGGTGTTTCGCATATTGCCCGCCATGCCGATCAACCGGCCAACGACAGAGGCAGAGCAGGGCACGCCTGCGGAGCAATCGGTTCCGGTCACGGACGAGGAATTCTACGCAGGCGCCATGGGCGCACTGGCCGACGAGGATTCACGCCAGTTGCTCGCGCGCTGGCTGGTGGCCAGCGGAGGCGACGTGTTTCCGCTGGAAGAAGAACTCACGCGACGCGGCTTCGGCCGGTTGTCGGCCCGGCTCGTCCGCCAACTGTTTTCGGATGATGCCGCGGAGCGCCTTCGCTTAGTCGACGATGTGTTGACCGAGCCGGGCGTCGATGCACGCCCGTGGCTCATCTTGCTGGCCGATGATGCGGCCGCCGACGTGCGGCTTCTGGCCGTGACGATCATGGCCACCTCCGATGACCCCGTGCTGATCGAAAAAGCCTGGCAGGTTGCCATCAACGACCACGACCCGCGCATCGCCGGCCTGGCCGGCCGGCTCCGCGAACGCCGCGACAGCGCCCAGCGGCGATAGCTGCGCTTTATAGCCGGACCATCTTGGTCCGGCAGATAAGGCGTCCGACGACGAAGCCGTGCCCTGCTCGTCAGACCAAGACGGTCCGGCTATCTATCAATAGGGCGACCACGCGGTTCGATTTGATCACTCGAACCAGAGATTATCGCTTCAATCTCTCGGAAGCGATCTTTGAAAAGCCACCGCTCCCACCAGCGGGCGCGTCGGAGATGAAGATCACCTGGCTCGATCACATGCGTCTTCCCTGTCCGGGTGCCTAATTGCAGCCGGCCATTCGGCAAAACGCTCTGAACGATCCAAAACTTATCCACAAAGTAACTGTAGAGTTCACCATTGGGTGACGGCGAAACGTGGTGGGCACGAGGCCCGGGCGAAGCACTGTGTTTGAGCTTTCGGTAGATCACCCAGTCGCCGGCTGTAAATCTCGCGAAACGCATGGCGAATCTTAGTCCGCAATGCCCGCCGAAAGGCGGACCCGGCGGCCGAAAAATCGAACCAGAGTACAATTATTACACGATCGTCAAAGTTTGCCAAGCTTCCGGATGCTTGATTGAGGTCAACGACTTCATGCGAAGCCAGCGTCTTGCCACCGCGCGCGACATGAGCGAAGATCAATCTTCGGACGGAGCCTCTCGTTCGCTTCTTTGGATTTGCTATTGACGCTTGCGCCGCAAATGGGCCGAGGGCGCCCAACGGAAGCCCGGATTCGACCGCAAAACGTTTGAATCGGCGATCATTAGCGGGATCCATCAATAAAACTTCACTAGCGAGCATCATGTTTTCCGTCCAGAAGTTCTTCAGCCACGATGCCAAGTTCTTCGACCTCCTGGAGGCAAGCGCGGACGAGACCCGTTCCATGACCCGGCTGCTCGTGGATTTGCTGAAGGACCGCAGCCATCCGCATCCGCTGCACGAATTCGCCCAAGCTCGCCTCAAGAACAAGCAGCTCACCGAGCAGGTCAGCCACGAGCTAGTCAACACGTTCGTCACTGGCTTGGAGCGCGAGGACATTGAGGCGCTGTCTTATGCGATGTACCGCATTTGCAAGACGATCGAAAAATTTGCGGAGCGGTTCAATCTCGCTCCGCAACGTCTTGCAGTTGTGGACTTCTCGCGGGAGGTCGAGCTCATGGAACGGGCCACCGAAACGCTGGCCCACATGGTGCGCATGTTACGGAAAATGCCTCGGCTGGAAACCATCAAGGCCATGAATGACCGGCTGCAGAGCATCGAATCTGAGGCCGACGACGTGCTGCTCGATCTATTGCGTGAAGCCTACGGCGGCAAATACGAGCCGATTCAGGCCATGTTGGTCCGCGACTTATACGATTTGCTGGAGCGGATCATCGACCGCTGCCGCGACTGCGGCAACATGATTTCTCACATCGTGCTGAAGAATTCCTGAGGCGCAAGGGCGACAATGCATCTCTTCAAGTTGTTCCTGCTCGCCTCTTCTGGTCCGCAGTAGCTGTTTCGTCTCGACGGCCCATACTCATCTAAAGCACACGGCTCGCCGCGTGCGGACCACCGGCCAGTGACCGCCCCATGACCGTCACACTCACGTTCGTCGTCGTCATCATCTTTGTGGCGTTGGTGTTCGATTACATCAACGGCTTTCATGATGCCGCCAACTCGATCGCAACGGTTGTTTCGACCCGGGTGCTGTTGCCGGGTCAGGCGGTTGCGTGGGCCGCGTTCTTCAATTTTGTGGCGTTTGCCGTGTTAGGCACGCGCGTAGCGAAGACCATCGGCGGTGATCTTGTGCGGATCGAATTGATTGACGTCGACGCACGGCTTTATGTGCTGCTCGCCGGACTGCTCGGCGCGATTATCTGGAACCTCATTACGTGGTATCACGGCTTGCCGACCTCCAGTTCGCACGCGCTGGTGGGCGGCTATGCGGGGGCTGCCATCGTGGCTTACGGCGGCGTCGACGGACTGCTCAAGCCCGAAGGTTGGATCAAAACGCTGGTATTCATAGTTGCCTCGCCGCTGATCGGTTTGACACTGGGCTTTCTGACCATGGTCGCGGTGCTTTGGATTTTCCGCCGCTCAAGCGTAACACGCGTGGATAAACTCTTCCGGCGCGGTCAGCTGTTTTCTGCCGCCGCGTACTCGCTCGGGCACGGCGGCAACGATGCCCAAAAGACGATGGGCATCATCACAGCGGTCCTCGTCGCCGGCAATCTGATTGAGGCCGATCCCGGAGGCAAGCTGCCGGAAATCCCGTTGTGGGTCGTGCTGTCGGCGCACGCGGCGATTGCTGCAGGCACGCTTTCCGGCGGCTGGCGGATTGTACACACGATGGGCTCGCGCATCACGAAGCTCAAGCCAGTCGGAGGTTTCTGCGCTGAAACGGCCGGCGCTGTGACGCTGTTCAGCGCCACGCTGGGCGGCATACCGGTGTCGACGACGCATACCATAACCGGGGCGATTATCGGCGTCGGCGTGACGCGGCGACTGTCGGCCGTCAAATGGGGCGTCGCCGGAAACATCGTCTGGGCCTGGGTCCTGACAATTCCTATGTCGGCCACGATCGCCGGAATTTCATACAACATAATTTATTTGATCGACAAGGCCGTGTCATAGGCACGTGGCCTTGCCGCCGTTCGCGAGGCGCTACGAAATCCCCCTCGAAGTCTTGTCCTCGGCCTTGGTGCGTGCTTGAATTGTCGCGAGGGCGACGCCGCCGGCGCTACTTTGCTTTCTCAAGGACCAGCATCGTTAAATCGCCGCGCTTCACAGCGTCGAAATCGACGGGTCGCGGCTGGTCGACTTCCCCATGCAGGATTGTTAACTTGTCGTCATCAAGTTTGTAAATCCCAAGTCCGGTACTTCCGTCCATGTCCAGATCGATGCCCTTGGGGTTCATTTCCGGATGGAGCGTAAAGCCAGCCTCTGTCACGTCCTCCCCTTTGTGTGTCCTCAGCGCGTCGCCGGAGAATGTAAGCTTCACGTTCCTTGTCACTTCCGCCGTGAACTTTTCACCGTGTCGCTCGCCGGAAATGAGCGCCCAAGTTCCTTGGATTCTTTCGAAATCGTTCGTTGCGGTCGCCTTATGTTCAGGCCGATTGCATTGGACGTTCGTCGAGACAACAAGCAGCATTAGCATGATGGCAACAAAGCGCATGGCCCTGGTCTCCGCTACGTGGAATGCAAAACCCGATCGAACCCGATCGCACGTCGCGTTGTAGTATCACGAACGTGCCGGAATCGAGCTTCTTCAGGACTGCTTTTTTCGGGCGCGAGAATGCAGCCTACGGTACTGGTAGGGCGAGCAGCCGAACCGGCGGCGGAAAAGCGACGAGAACGATCCCAGGCTTTCGAAGCCGATCATGAAACAGATGCTGGTTACAAGCTCATCGGTGCCAAGCAGCAAGCTGCGCGCGGCCGCCAGTCGCCGCTGCTGCAGGAATTGCATCGGCGTCTGTCGAAAGAGAGCCTTGAATTGACGATGAAAGTGCGCCGGCGAAAGTTTCGCAGCACGCGCTGCATTCGCGACGCCAATCGGGCTGGCATAACATGCGCTCAGAAAATCTCGTCCACGGTGGAGCCGGCGATACAGTTCGATACGTGTGGACGAACGCATCGCCGCCACTTTTTCGACGTCGTTGGAGACATCGCCGTTCAACTGCGCAAGAGCGCCTGCCAGCTCGTACATCCGATCTTCGAGCCAAACGCTGGATGCGCAGTCGGACAAGTCTCCGCTTTGCAGCTCATCGAGCAGGCGTCCTACTTCGCCCGTTCGCGGATACAAGTGCTCATAG
>DATFGJ010000255.1:0-6151 GCA_035249585.1 Lacipirellulaceae bacterium | reverse complement strand
CCAGCAAGGTGACGACCAGCAAGGTGACGGCCAGCAAGGTGACGGCGACAATCCAGTCGAGGAACGGCGCGAGGGTGAGCGAGGAAACGCTCAACGGTCCTCGCTGCGTGGTGGCGGCGACAGGCAGGGAAACGAGCCGGGCGGCCTTGAACAGTTCTTTAATCGTGATGGAGGCGGACTGGGCGGGCCTGGCGGGCCGATCACTGGTGAGGACTTCCGCAATTGGGCCGATCGGCTGCGCGACGTGGAACAGATGCTGGAAGATCCGGAGCTCCGCTCCGAGGCAGCCCGGATTCTCGACAGGGCGGAAGACGCGCGGGCCGACTTCAAGCGGCATTCCAAAGAGCCCGATTGGACGAAGTTGCAGGACCTCGTGTCGCAGCCCCTTGTCGAGCTGAGCCGACAAATCGATGAGGAAATTCGCCGCTTGGAATCGCCCGACGCGCTCGTGCCGATCGACCGTGATCCGGTGCCGCCCGAATATGCCGAGCAGGTGCGGCGCTACTACGAACGGCTGGGGAGCGGCGAATGAGCGCATCCTCACTTGTCTGGGGGTCGCCCACGTGGAGTTGGATTGCGCTTGCGCTGGCCGGCTTGGGTGCGGCTGCGCTCGTGTGGAGCTACTGGCGCACGAGCGCCACGCCGGCGGTCAAGCTGACCTGCGCCACGTTGAAGATCTTGGGATTGGCCGGACTCGCGCTGTGCCTGCTGGAGCCGCTTCTGAGCAGCACCCGCGCCCGGCGCGGCGCAAATATGTTCGCCATCGTCGCCGACAACAGCCAGAGCATGAACGTTCATGATCAAGGTGAAGCCGGATCGCGCGGCGAAGCAGTGCATGGCTTGCTGAATTCCACTTCGGGCTGGCAGAAGCGACTAAGCACCGATTTCGATACGCGGCGGTTTGCGTTCGACTCGCACTTGCGGTCAGTGGACCATTTCGCATCGCTGAGCTTCGACGGCTCGCGCAGCTCGTTGAACTGGGCGCTGAACTCCTTGTCGCGGCGCTTCCGCGGCCTGCCGCTGGCCGGCATCATGATCATTACAGATGGAAATGCGACCGACGCTGGCGAGGTGGCTTGGGACGAGCTTCCGCCGGTATACCCGATCGTTGTCGGGAGCGATGAATCGCCCGCCGACGTCTCCGTGCCTCGTGTCACGGTGAGCGAGACGAATTTCGACGCGGCCCCCGTCACCGTGCGAGCCGATATTCGCGCCAGCCGCGTCGCCGGAAAGCATATCGTTGCCAGCCTCTTCGACGAGCACGGCGAGGAGCTGCAAACGCAAACGATCGCCTCGCCGGGAGACGACGAACCGACGGCCGTGCGGTTTCAACTGCGTCCGAAGGAAAAAAGCGTCAGTTTCTACCGGGTGCGCGTGGCCGTGGGTGAATCGGAAGCGCGGCAAGGCGCTGAAGCGACGCTAGCCAACAACGAACGGCTGGCAGTGGTCGATCGGGGCGGAGGGCCATATCGCGTGCTGTATGTTTGCGGGCGCCCGAACTGGGAGTTCAAGTTCTTGCGCCGTGCTCTGGCCGAGGACGATCAATTGGAACTTTTGGGCCTGGTGCGCATCGCGCGCCGCGAGCCGAAGTTCGCGTTTCGCAGCAAGGCGGGCGAATCGACGAACCCCTTGTTCAGTGGATTCGAGCATCCCGACGAAGAATCGGCCGAACGCTATGATCAGCCAGTCCTGATACGTCTTGGCACAAAGGATGGCGACGAGCTCCGCGACGGCTTTCCGAAAACGGCCGACGAACTTTACCGCTACGACGCGGTAATTCTGGACGACGTGGAAGCCGGTTTCTTCAGCCAAGACCAGCTTACACTGCTACAAAACTTCGTAAGCCGGCGCGGCGGCGGGTTCTTGATGCTGGGCGGGCCCGATTCGTTCGCCGCTGGGCGTTACGACCGCACGCCCGTCGGCAGCCTGCTGCCGGTTTACGTTGACCAGCCGTCGTCCAGTACGTCGCCGGGCAAGCGATATCGCCTGGCATTGACGCATGAAGGCTGGTTGCAGCCGTGGGTGCGCACGCGTCAGACGGAACCGGAAGAGCGCAAACGGCTGTCTGCCATGCCGCCGTTTCGTTTCCTCACGGCAATCAGCAACATCAAGCCAGCCGCAACCGTGCTGGCGGAAGTCGTTGATAATGTTGGCGCGAAGCATCCAGCACTGGTCGTACAACGGTTTGGGCGGGGCCGCTCAGGGGCGCTTTTGATCGGCGATTTCTGGCGTTGGGGCCTGCGCGGTGAAACGGGCAAGGAGAGCGACCTCGAGAAATCCTGGCGCCAGACCGTGCGCTGGCTTGTCGCCGACGTGCCGCAGCGCGTCGAGGTGAGCGTGCGAGCGCAAGATGAGTCGCAAGTCGGAGGCGTTGTCGTCGAGGTTCGCGCGCGGGACGCCGAATACTTGCCCCTGGACAACGCTCAGGTGTCGATTGAGGTTGTAACGCCCGGCGGAAAGAAGCTCGCGCTTGAGGCCGAGGCCTGCGATGACGAACCGGGCGCATACCAGGCGAATTATGTGCCGCGAGAGCCTGGGGCGTATCGTGCTACAGTGAAGGCCAGCGCTCCGGATGGAAGTCCCGTCGGCCAGCGCGAGGCGGGCTGGGTTGCGCAACCGGCGGCCGACGAATTCCAGAACCTGCGTCCAAATCGTGCTCGGCTTGAGGAAATTGCCGCAAAGACGGGCGGCCAGCTGATTGAAGTAAAGGATTTGGATGGGCTGGTGGCCAGCTTGCCGACGCGCAAAGCGCCAATCACCGAGCCCTGGATCCGCCCCGCCTGGCACCATCCGCTGTTTTATCTGGCGATCATCGGATGCCTCGTGGGCGAGTGGGGACTGCGCCGTTGGAAAGGCCTGGCGTAAGTTTGATAGAAATCGCAAATCGCGAGTTGCGGCTCGACTGAGTTCGCCGAAGTCAAAATGAGAATCGTAAACTGCCGAACTCCGAGATTGACTGCCCCAATTTGCAATTTGCAATTTGCAATTTGCATTTTGCAATTCTTCCTCGCAGCAACCTATGCGCAGGCCAAGCCGTCGGTGATTGTTGTTATCGGCGCGCCCGGCGCGCCGGAGTACAAAGATCAATTTATCGAGTGGGCCAAGCAGTGGCATGAAGCCGCGAAAAAAGCAACGGCTGACTTGAAGGTCGTCGGCCACGACGACGCGGCGAAACCCAACGACCGTGAGCGGTTGCAGCAGTTGTTAGCCGATCTAGCGGCGGACGACTCCGCGCCCCTGTGGCTCATATTCATAGGCCACGGCACGTTCGACGGCCAGACGGCGAAATTCAATCTGCGCGGACCGGATGTGTCGGACGAAGACCTCGCGGCCTGGCTCGCGCCTGTCAAGCGGCCAGTCGCGGTCATTCAATGCGCGTCGGCCAGTGCGCCGTTCATCAATCGGCTGGCTGGAAAGGATCGCGTAGTCATTACGGCCACAAAAAGCGGCGACGAACAAAACTTTGCTCGGTTCGGCCAATACATGGCGGCGACGATTGCCGACGTCCGAGCCGATCTCGATAAAGACGGCCAAGTCTCGCTGCTGGAAGCTTATTTAACCGCGTGCCGGCACCTGGATGAGTATTACTCTCAAGAGGCTCGACTCGCCACGGAGCATGCCCTGTTGGACGACAACGGCGACGGCCTCGGCACACCCGCGGCCTGGTTTCGCGGCCTGAGGGCAACTCAGCGAGCCAAGGACGGCGCAACGCTTGACGGCACGCGGGCCCACCAATTTCACTTGGTCGCGAGCGACCGCGAGCGGGAGCTGTCAACGGATGTGGTCCGCCGCCGCGACGACCTCGAGCTGAAAATCGCCGCGCTTCGTGAGAAAAAGGGCGAAATGAAAGAAGACGATTATTACGGCCGACTTGAGGAACTGATGCTCGAGCTGGCGAAGCTGTATGACGGCATCGAACGCTAAGCTGCCCGTCGCTGGAGCAGGCACCCTTAAATTCGATGTCTGACGACCGAGTACTTCAATTCAACCGGCGACCATCGGTCGTTGAAAACAGGTGGACGGCGCCAGCACGGATCGCTAGCAGTCGTTGATCTCCCGGCTGGACGGCGGCGCCTGCCGGCAAACGGGCCGAGTGCGAATTGCCGGCCAGCTCGAAATGAGCGATCGTCTCATGGCCCAAGTGCTCGACGACGTCCATCACCACGGTTGCGATAGCTGAGCCATCGGCCGCAGGTCCGCTGAGACGAGTCGGTCCGGGCGCTGACTGGTTCGCGGCGCTTGCGATCACGAAGTCCTCCGGCCGCACTCCAAGCACGGCGGGCCCATCGGAAATGGCCTGTCCCACTTTAATGCCGCATTGCAATTGGCCATTTTTGGCATCGGTGAATCGGAAAACGCCTGTTTCCACCGTGCCGCAGAAAACATTCATCGCCGGGCTTCCGATGAATGAAGCTACGAAGCGATTTGCCGGACGGCGATAGACGTTCATCGGCGTATCAATTTGCTGTATCACGCCCTGGTCCATAAGCACAATCCGCTCGCCGAGCGTCATCGCTTCCACTTGATCGTGTGTGACGTAAATGACCGTGGTTGCGAGGCGGCGGTGCAGCCGGGCGATCTCAGCGCGCATTTCCACGCGCAGCACGGCATCCAGGTCGGAAAGCGGCTCGTCAAATAGAAATAATTTAGGCTCGCGAACGATTGCTCGCCCCAGCGCGACACGCTGCCGCTCGCCGCCGGACAGCTCTCCGGGCCGTCGCTCGAGCAACGGCTCGATTGAGAGAATCTGTGAAGCTCTGCGGACCTCCTTCTCAATTTCGTCGCGCGGCTTGCGGCGCATCCGTAAACCAAATGCGATGTTTTGATAGACAGACATGTGTGGATACAGGGCATGGTTTTGAAAAACCATCGCGATGTCGCGCATGCCGGGTGGAACGCCGCGCATCAAGCGATCGCCGATGTAAACCTCGCCGGCGGTCGGCTCTTCGAGCCCGGCGACGAGCCGCAGCATCGTGCTCTTGCCACAGCCGCTTGGGCCGACGACGACGATGAACTCGCCGTCGGCGATCTCCAGGGATAAATCCCGCACCGCATGGCGACCGTTTGGGAATTTCTTGTCGAGATGCTTAAGCGCAACGCTAGCCATAAAGAATGACTAAATGTAGGATCGATTCAATTGCTTAGCCACAGCGAATGCATCTGTGCTATTGTAATCGGCGAACGTATCGCCAGGCGCGCACGATTCTGCCGGCATGGCGGCAAATTGCCGCTCTAGCCGCCTAGATACTTCGCAACGAATAATGCCACGCGCTTTTGCAGGCTGCACGTGAGCTAGAACCTCGGTCGCTTCCGGATCGTCATGCGCAGATCGTCGTATACCAGTTTCTATTCGAGCCGGGCATCGGCAAGGGCTGCGGGAAGCCGCACACTGCGGTTCGAGCCGCTCGAGTTGCGCACAATGATGGCAGTCAGCGTCGTGCCGAGCGTCGAGACGGTTGCCGCTTCCGGCGGCGAGGATGATGCGGCGATATGGATTCATCCGACCAATACCGCGCAAAGCCGAATCATTGGCGCGGTGAAAACCGGCGCCAGCGCGCTGCGGGTGTTCAATTTGAGCGGCCAGCAGATTCAAAGCGTTCCCGTGTCGGGAGTCAACAACATCGATCTGCGCTACAACTTTCCGCTTGCAGGGCAGCCGATAGCGCTTTTGGCCGGCAGCAACCGGTCGAACAACAGCATCGCGCTTTACAAGATCGATTCGCAAACTGGCATGCTGGAAAGTGTCGCGGCCCGCACGATCTCGACCGGGATGGCGATCTACGGCTGCGCGATGTACGTCAGCCCGGTCTCGGGAAAATACTACGTCTTCGTCTCCTCCGAGTCAGGCCAGGTGCAGCAATGGGAGCTTTTCGATAATGGCGCCGGAAAAGTTGACGCCAGGCAAGTTCGAAGTTTCAACGTTGGATCGCAATCTGAAGGGATCGTTGCCGATGATGTGCTTCGCCACGTCTACGTGGGCGAGGAGAACGCCGGCATCTGGAAGTATTCCGCGGAGCCGGGCGGAGGCAGTGCGCGGACCCAGGTGGATCGCACCGGCTCGGGCGGTCATCTGGATGCGGATGTCGAGGGACTTACGATCTATTATGCGACCAATGGCACCGGGTACCTCATCGCCTCCAGCCAGGGCAAC
>DATFGJ010000254.1:0-7306 GCA_035249585.1 Lacipirellulaceae bacterium | reverse complement strand
CGAAGCGGACATTGACGCTGCACTGGATGAATTACTATTTACCGGAGGATCCCTCAACCGCAGTCTTCTCGGACTTCATCGCGAAGCGGTTTGATACATCGACAGAATTTGTATTGCTGAGAGTGACGCGCGTTTGGCTTGCGATGCTCAAGCATCTGCGAATTGCAGTGACCGCGCTCTGCCTGACGGCGTGCGTGCTGCTGATTGCGCTGTGGGTGCGGAGCTATTGGCGTTTGGACACCATGATGGCGTGGCCAGGCCATACGGTCTCAACGATTCGAGGCAGAATGTTCATTGACGCAAGATTCATTCATGTTGACAGCCTCGGGGCACATAGTGTTATCTGGTTTTTTGCGGGGACTTCAATTCCAATCGATGATGGAGCTGCGGCCTTAAAGGCGCAAGCCGCTGGAACACCGATTTGGTTGTTGATTCTTGTTGCGGCTATTCTCGGCGCTGCTTCATGGACACGGTTTTCTAAACGCTTCAGCCTGCGCACGCTGCTGATCGCCATGACGCTCTTGGCGGTGGGGCTGGGCTTCATGGTGGCTGTCAATTAGTTTTTGCGCTGTAGCTGGCCTCGATGAGGCCGGCGTGCTCAAATCGGCCGGGGTCACAGAGCCCGGCTAGTTCGGCCGAGGGCACAGACTTCCGGCTGCAGGTTGAAGGAGCATCGTCATGAAAATCGTCGTTATTGGCGGCAGCGGGCTTATCGGCGCGAAGCTCGTCAAACTCCTGCGCGACGATGGTCAGGATGTGCTCGCCGCGTCGCGTTCCACGGGCGTCAACACGCTTACTGGCGAAGGTTTGGCGGACGCGCTGGCAGGCGCGGGCGTCGTCGTCGATGTGGCCAACTCGCCGTCATGGGAAGACCGCGCCGTTCTGGAGTTCTTCGAAACGGCCGGCCGCAACATCCACGCCGCCGAACGGACGGCCGGCGTCCGCCATCACGTGGCCCTGTCGGTCGTCGGCACCGACCGCCTGCAGGCGAGCGGCTACTTCCGCGCGAAGCTGGCCCAGGAAAAGCTCGTCAAGGCCTCGGGCATAGCGCACACGATCGTCCGTGCCACGCAGTTCTTCGAGTTCGTCGGCAGCATCGCGGATTCGGGCATCGAAGGCGACACCGTTCGGCTGCCGCCGGCCCTGATGCAGCCGATCGCCTCCGACGATGTGGCGACGATCCTCGCCGAAGTGGCCGTCGGCAAACCGCTCAATACGACGATCGACATCGCTGGGCCGCAAAAAATCCGCATGGACGACCTGGTCCGACAATACCTCGTCGCCAACCGCGACCCGCGCCAAGTGACGACCGACCCAAGCGCCCGCTACTTCGGAACGCCGGTGAACGACGAATGCCTCACGCCGGCCCCCAACCCGCGCCTCGGCCCGACGCGTTTTGGAGAATGGTTGACCCGCGCCGTACCACAAAGTTAGCGACGAGCCGCAGCGACCGGCTCCTCTTTTTTTCTAGTTGTAGACTTTCGACTCCAAGCTCCTGACTCTTGTCCCCCTCAACTCGCAACCTTTCCCCAATACTTTCCGACATTCTCGACCGGCAGCACCTGAAGCCGAGTAGAATGAAACCGGACGGGAGATCTTCTTTCACTGTCCGACCGCGGCCTCTGTGGTCGATTCCCCTTCCAGCGCGGCGTGCGTTTTGCACGGCGGCCTCGCCCCCTCTCCTCTTACGAAGGGATCGCACCATGTTTGGCGGAAATGCCAATTCGGACAAGGAGCTGCAGAAACTAGTCGATCGCCGGTTGCAACGCTCCGGTGGCGGCGGCTCGGGCATACGAGCGGTTGTTATGAACGGAAGCGTGACGCTCTCAGGCAACCTTAAATACGAGAGCCAGCGAATTCCGCTCATGAAAGCGCTGCGCGGAGTTTCTGGTGTGCGAAATGTTCTCGACCAGCTTCAAGCGCCGCCGAAGCCGATGCCGTACAGCTCCGGACAGGGCCGCGGCTGAGCCGGAGCGGTGAAGCAGCTCAATGCCGCCGCCCGGTCGGCTCCAATTATCCGACTGAGAGATCACGGTGTCGACTGATGGCTTAAGCGCTTTGCGCTCGACTTTCGCTCCTCGCCTCTCAGTCATCACTGACCCAAGCGCCGGCTACTAAACGTCACGCCCCCTCGGAATCGGGGCTGAGCGCCCTCTGCGAAAGTTGCGTCACGATCGTGTTCGGTCGTGGAATGAACATGGGGGCCTGGCGACGGTACGCCTCATACTTCTCACCGAAGTGCGTGACCAGATCGCGCTCTTCGAATCGAACCGCCAGAACCATGTAGCCGGTCAGCACACCGGCAAACAGCAGATGTCCCGCCGTCATCGTCGGCGTCGCCCAAAAGAAGATCATCCAGCCAATATACAGCGGATGCCGCACGTGCTTGTACAAAAATGGCGTTCGAAACTCGAGCGACCCGTAGTCGCGACCGCGCAAGTGCAACCAAACGTGACGCATGCCGAACAGGTCGAAGTGATGGATCATCATGGTGACCGCTGGCACCAGCAGCCAGCCGACCGCGAACAAACTCCAGATCGCCGCGCGCATAACCGGCTGCTCGACATGCCAAACTACCCGGTCAATGCCGCGCCACTGCGCCATGAGCAAAATCGTGACCGCGTTCGAGGCCATCACATACGTGCTCCGTTCGATCGGTTCAGGAATGATCCGCGTCCAGATTCGCTTGAATGCTGGGCGCGCCATCACCGAGTGTTGCACTCCAAAGAGTGCCAAGAGCGCGAGGTTGATCAAAACCGCCATCGCGACTGGCTCAGCCGATGGCGATTCGACGGATTTGGGAACCCAAAAATTGCCCAGGAATCCGGCCATGTCGACATAGATTGCCAAAAACAGCAGGTAAGCCGTGGCACCATAAATGAAGAACAACCGTCGTCGCATCGAAGCATCCTCGGAATGGGTATCACTCGTTTAAACAGCTCGGCCGACGAACGTTTGGTCGCCCGGCCGCAGTACATTATCGTGCGACCGCGAAGCCGGCATAGTTGACTCGTGGTACACTCATGGTTGACTTGCAGTACACCCGCCATGGCCGACGAAAGCTCAACCAAAATCCCGACTCGGCAACGGCTCATCGACGCCGCCGGCCGCCGCTTCTATCGCGACGGCTTTCGCAACGTTGGCATCGATCAAATCCTGGCCGACGTGGGCATCAGCAAGACCGCTTTCTACAAGCATTTCGAATGCAAGGAAGACCTGATGCTGGCGGCCCTGGAAGACCACCACCGCGCGATGCTCGATATGTTCCGCAATATGGCCCGCGAGCGCGGGGGACCCACGCCGATTGGCCAACTGCGAGCGCTACTCGATGTGGTCGAGCACTTCGTCGAGTCCGACGACTTTCAAGGCTGCATCTTCGTCAACGTGGCGATGGAGTTTCCGCTGCCCCACGAACCGGCCCACATCGCGGCCGCCAAGAACAAGCAAGCCATCGAAGACATGGTCCACGGTCTGGCCGTCGAAGCCGGGGCCGCCGACCCGCGCTCGTTGGCCAAAGGACTTTGCCTGATCATGGAAGGCGCCTACGTCACCCGCCACGTCACCGGCGACAAGCGGTCAGTCGAATTCGCCCGCCGCGTCGCCGACCTGGTGATTGCGGCCGCCTGCCCCGAGCCCTGATGCAGCCGATAGCCGTCGGCAGACTGACGGGCACAGCGATCGACGTCGCCGGCCCGTAGGAGCGGGAGAGCTGACGGCTGAAGGCTGGTCAGACAATATCTGGCTGCGGTTGCTTGCTCGTGAGCCTTGGCTCCCAGCTTCTCGCCCCTGGCTCCTCGCCTTTTAGTGGTCACCGACCCAACGGCCGGCTACTTCGGGCACGACCGTGACCGGCGAAAGCCTGACGCCGCGCCCAAACGCCCGCCGCGGCTCGACCCGTCTCGGAGAATGGTTGACGCGCAATACCAAAGGGTTAAACGTTAGCCTCGGCTTCGACGCTCATACTGCCCTTCACCTTTTTTCGTAATCGATTTCTTTTTGGTCGACTCGGTGCGTTTCGATGTCTTCTTCATCGACTTGTCACTCGTAACCTGTGTGCCAGCCTTCTTTGTGGCCATGATTGCACCTCGCTGATAAAAGTCGTTGCATCCTAACGGCAAGCATTTAGAGCGCGTAACAAATTGAACCGCCAAGGACGCTGAGAGCGCCAAGAAATGCCAAAAAACCCTTGAGTCCTCTTGTCGACCTTGGCATCCTTGGCGGTTTGATCAATTTTGTTAGACAACATCCTTGGCAACAGTGACACCAAGCAGCGAAAACCGCGCCGAACGTGATCTATCGATTACTTCGGCCGCGCGGTCACCATTCGAAATTCAACGAAGTCGCCTTCCTTGTTGTACTCCACCGGCGAGCGGAGCACTCGGGCCAGGTTCGTGCAGATGGCGTCGCACTTTGCAGCCAACTCAGTTGTGGCCGAGCTGTTCGCGTCGCCGCGATCAACCCGCACTTCATAGGCCAGGTCGTAGCACTTCTCAAGATCGGCCACGGCCACCTCGGCCGGGTTCCCGGCCCGCAGCTGGCCCATGATCGCCTCCTCGATCGCCAGGTTGCCGTCGACATTTTCAATCGGATTGCATTCGATGCGCGCCATATCGGCCTCCTCTGTAAGATATCGCACTGCCGCCGCGACCCTGCGTTCGATTGCAACTGACATGCCGAACGCGAGATTGCGACATATCCGGTCGTCCTGGCAGCGAAATTCTTGATTCAAGCTGTCGTCTCTCATGGTGTGGCTTGCGTGGTGCCGCTCCTGCCGCGAGCACGTCCGGCGACCACCGACGCCCTGATTGTGGGGTCGGGCTTCGGCGTGAGCTCAGCCGAACGGAGACCCGCGCACACAACAAGACAATAGCCAAACAGTGCCCAAATGCCAGCGTTGGACTCATTGACGGGCTTAGATGCCGCATGTCCAAAATGTTTCCATTTTGCTCGAAAAAAGCTTTCAACCCGTTGCCTATCGGTTATGCTATACGCAGTTTTGCTTTAGCCGCTTGTCCGTCGCGCGCTCGCGCGAGGGCAAGACGCCTGAAAGAGCGCGTGATGCGTGCTGCGGCAGGTGATTCGTGCCGCAGCATTCATGCGAAGTTACCTGCCGGTGCGTAGTCCGTTGGGTCAAATGCTGCATCCTTGTTAATACGATCGGAGGGGTCTCATGAGAAAGAATCTGCTTGCGGCGCTTGCCGTCTTCATGCTGTTTGCGTCGCAAGCGACTGCGCAGAATTTGGTCGAGAATCCGAGTTTTGAGGATCCGACCGTCAGCATGGGCTCAGCAAACGATGTCTGGTTCCGATTTGGAGGCGGATCAGGCGCCGGTGGCACGTCGTCGGAAAGCACTGTCGATCCGCGTACGGGTACGCGGCATATTGCGCTGCAACTGACCGCCGCAAGTCAGTTCGCCGGCGTGTTTCAGAATTTGAACACGACCATCAACCCGGGGCAGGTTGTGAATTTGTCGGGTTGGGCCAGGAATGCTGCGAGCGGGCCATTCAATGCTACGCAGGAAATCAAGCTTGAGTGGCAAGGCTCGCCGAATCCGCCTCAGAACCTGTTGGCCGACCTGACTCTCGGTTCGGCTTACGAGATGTTCTCGCATACGGGCGTTGCACCGGCGGGGACGACTGGCCTTGTGGTCACGTACGCGATCGCGTCGGGCGGCCCGGGTCAGGGCGACGCGTTAGTGCATCTCGATGACATCACCGTGACGATCATCCCCGAGCCGGCCTCCGTTGGCCTCTTAGGATTGGGTTCACTGGGATTGGTCGTCTTCGCGCGGCGGCGCCGCAAGTAGACCATTCAGGCGGCTAGCGTTTTTGCGATGTGACTCGACCGGGGCGCTCAGGCCAAGCCTGGCGCCCTTTTTTTTGAATATTCCCGAGCGTCGGAGTCAGCACGGGCAGGCTTCGGACCGGAGCCGGCCGCCGCATGGGCGGTTTGCATCGGCGCCGTGGCCATTTCGCTAAGCCGCCGAAAGCCGTCGATAAAAGTGTAGCACCGTCGGCTGATGCAACGCCAAGGGGAAAACGACATGGCGGTCGACAGCCGGATTGGGGGAACCACAGCGTGTTGATACAATCGAGGTACGCATTATCCAATTTGAAACCTTTGAGCTCCAGGATGTTTGCCTCAAACTTGCCGCCTGACAGTAAAATCGAGTTGAAACTACCTCAGCCAGCGGCGACGCAGGTGACGGTCTTAGTTCTCGAAAACTCCGATACTGTGCTAGATGAACTGCTCGCAGCTTCCGCCAGCAGCACGGATTTCTGGGATAATCCACAGGACGACGAGGCCTGGAACGATGCCTGAACAGGGCGACATCGTTCTGATAGCCCCGATTCTTACTTTGCGCCTCTGCACCTTTGGGTGAAACAAATCCGTCTCATGAATTGAGGATGCCATGGCGCAGATTCATCGCATCTTGGTCACCGGCGGGGCCGGCTTTTTAGGCTCGCATCTTTGCGAGCGGCTGGTGGAGGAGGGGCACGACGTGGTGTGCCTCGACAACTTCTTCACCAGCCAGAAAACGAACGTCGCCCATCTGCTGGACCGTCCCAACTTCGACCTCGTGCGGCACGACGTCACCCAGCCGATTGTGCTGGAGGTCGACCAGATCTATAACCTGGCCTGCCCGGCCGCGCCTGGCCACTACCAGTACAACCCGATCAAAACGATGAAGACCTCGGTGCTGGGCGCGATCCACATGCTGGGCCTTGCCAAGCGCTGCCGGGCGCGAATTCTGCAGGCTTCGACCAGCGAAGTGTACGGCGACCCCGAGGTTCATCCGCAGCCCGAATCGTATCGTGGCTCGGTGAACCCGATCGGCCCGCGTGCCTGTTACGACGAAGGCAAGCGGGCGGCCGAGACGTTGTTCATGGATTACCACCGCATGCATGGCATCGACGTGCGGATCGTGCGCATCTTCAACACATACGGGCCGCGGATGCATCCCTATGACGGACGCGTCGTGTCGAACTTCATCCGCCAGGCGCTGCGCGGCGAGGACATCACCTTATTCGGCGACGGCAGCCAGACGCGATCGTTCTGCTATCGCGACGACCTGGTCGAGGGCATGATGCGCATGATGAACGGGGATTTCATCGGACCCGTGAATCTCGGCAACCAGGCGGAGTTCACTATCCTGGATTTGGCCGAGCTGGTGATGGAGCTTACGGGAAGCAAATCCAAAATCATTCCTAAAGACCTGCCGGTCGACGATCCCACGCGGCGCCGGCCGGACATCACGCTGGCAAAAGAGAAGCTGGGCTGGGAGCCACACACGCCGCTGCCCGAG
>DATFGJ010000253.1:0-12702 GCA_035249585.1 Lacipirellulaceae bacterium | reverse complement strand
CAACGGCGCCGCTGCCGGTTGCCCAGGAGCTGGGCGCGACAAGTCTCATGTTGCAAGTGCACCCCACTTTGGATGAGGCGGACATGCGCCGCGTCGCCGATGCCGTGAGCAGAGTGATTCACAAGGAAGCGGCTGACGTTCATTGTGGCCCCTTTGCTCACGGGGCTGATCGAGTTCCGCTGCGACGGTCCGCATGAGATTGGCGCTGGCGCAAATCTGCAGACACCTGGCTCCCTGATTACGGCATTTCGGATGGCAACCGTTTCAACATCCCGAACATCATCGAGCGCGGCAGTTGTGACGCGCGTCTCGTCGAATGACGTTAGTAAGTCTTCGATCGTAGCGGCGCGGGTTTCATCGCTGCGCTCGGCGATCTTCTGGATGCTGAGCGGCCGAATGATTTACAACCTCAGCCAATTTGGAGTACTCGCGGCGCTTGTGAATATTTGCTCAACGGCCGCGGCCGGCCACTTTGTGCTGGGGCTGGCTGTAACGGCCCCCGTCGTGATGTTTTGCAACCTCCAGTTGCGCCTCGTTTTGGCGACGGACGTTCGTCATGAGGTGCCGTTTGCGGACTACCTGGCGGTTCGCAATCTCATGGCGGTTGTGGCCCTGGGGCTGATTTTGGCGCTCTCGCTGTGTGCGGAATCGCGGCAGGTCGCATTCATCATCGCCGCTGTCGGAGTGAGCAAGCTCATTGAATCGATCAGCGATATCCACTATGGCCGCCTGCAGCGGGCAAACAGAACGAACGTCGTCTCGCGATCGCTCTTTGTCCGTGGGCTCACATCGTTTGCCCTGGCAACGATGGCTTGCCTCGCGTTCGAGAGCGTCATGGGCGTAGGTATCGCTTTGTCGTTAGGCGGACTCGCTGTTTTGCTGCTACATGATGTGCCGGCATCGACTGGCTTGAACGATGAGCTGCAGTACGAGTCGCACCGTGATCGGCCTGGCGACCGTCGCGAGCGAGTGTTGAAGCTGGTTTGGCGCGGGTTGCCACTGGCTGTGGGCAGCGCGCTGATGTCGTTGGAGGCCAATGCGCCCAGGTATGTTGTCGCGGCGCAATTCGATGCAAACTTGCTGGCCGTGGTTGGGGTAATGACCTATGCTCTGGCGGCGGGCCAAACGCTCGTGACCGCGCTTTGCTATCCGGCCGTTCCGCGACTGGCGGCGCATTATGCGGACGGGCGCACGCAAGCCTTCGTGCGACTGCTTGGCAAGCTTTTCGTGCTGGGCGGCTTCGCCGCAATACTCGCTTTCGCGGCGGCAACGCTATTCGGCCGCCAGTTACTGCTCGTTGTCATGGGCGAAGACTTCGCGGCGCATAGCACGCTATTCGTAATGACCGTGGCCGCGGGCGGCATCCAGGTGTTTCAACATATTTTGCTGAACGCATTGCGCGCAATGCGCCATTTTCGAGTTGTCGTGCTGGTGCAGCTGGCAGGGCTGCTCACGACTGCGGCTTTATGCGTCGCACTCGCGCACCGCGCCGGCGTTAACGGGGTCGGTTGGGCCCTGATACTGTCGTTCTCGAGCGGCACGTTGTTGTGCTCAGCTTTGATTTACCTGGCATTGCGCAGGAGAAGAGAGCATGCTGGCCGTAATCCATATTGAAAAGTGCGGCGGCACAACGTTGATCGACGTATTGCGCCGCAATTTTCAGCTCGACCATTTCGACGTGATACCGCGTGACCGGCAGGCGATGGTCTTTACGGCCGGCGACTTGCACGACCTGTTGAAGTTCCGACCTACTGTGAAAAGCATTGCCGGGCATACCATTCGACTGGACTCAGGGCTGGAGAACGTCGCGCCGCAGATCCGATACATCACTTGCCTGCGCGATCCGGTCCGCCGATACGTATCCGATTACTGCCACTTTGTTGAACGGCTCGGGCTCGAGGCCGACTTCGAGCAATGGCTCGGTCGCGAGGATCGGCACAACTTTCAGACGCGCGCAATCGCGGGCGAGGCGGACCTCGATGCGGCGATACATCTTCTCGAAACGCGTTTCGAACTGGTGGGCGCGCTCGAGAGCTTTGCCGAATTCGTCCACCAAATCGGCCTGGTCGTACAACGATCGCTGTTCAGCACATTCGATCCCTGGTACGAAGTGCGCAATTCACGGTGGGGACGCCCCAGCGTGCTCTCGACGTCGGAGCTGATTGGCAAGTTCGGCGAGAGAATCGCTGCGGTTAATGCGCTCGATACAAAGCTTCACCATCACGTGCTGAAAGTGATCGTGCCTCGACAACGGGCCGTTTGGGTTGCAGATAATTCAGCGGCTTCTTTGGCGGCGCCTTATCGAGGACCGCTAGAGCGCTTGCGCGATGGGCGCCGGCGGCTTTTATGCCGCCTATATCGAAATCTTGTTTACAAGCCACACATGCGCCGCTGGCCGGTGCCACATCGTCTGCCGATTTACGAAAAGCGCCGGCGAGCCGCTTGAAGCTTCAATATTACGCGCGACGGTTGACTAAGACTGATGTTGACGCGAACCTCCCCGCAGATGCAGCGCTCGCCAATCGGTGCGGCAACACGCTCGCCGCTAACTGTGACATTGTTGACTCATTCGGTGGTGCGCCGGCGAAGAGCAGGCTATTGGCTTACGTTGGCAGCGCTCATCTATACGAGCAAAGTGGTGTGGTATGACATCCGCATCATATTGGAATCGCTGCGGGGTGACGCGTTTCGCGATATTCTGGCGGCCCAAGGAGTATTGCTTGTCCCATTCATTGTTGGATCGATGCTGATCGGGATCAGGCTGCTGGCAAAGTCGCCTGTCGTGATGCTTTTCCCGCTGATTTTCGTCTACGGGTTGTTGATCAATGCGATTCACGGCATCGAGTATCCAGTTTTTGCGCTGCAGGATCTGGTGAAATTCACTTTCCTGCCCACCGGGTTTCTGCTGCCGTGGCTAAGTCCTCCTTCATCCGTTGACAAGCTGCTCAGTCGCCTGGCATACGCAGTGCTGGCGTTTTTGTTGTTCAAGATCGCCCTGTTCCTTGCGTACTATCACAGTCAGTACCGCCTGTACTACGGCGGCGTGCTCGACGTGTATCCATTCTGCTACTTCTTCGCCAACTTTTGCGGCGGACGCAAAACCGCGCGTTCCAAAAACGGGATTCTGGCCGCCACTTCGCTTGTCCTTGTGGTCCTTGGCCAAAAAAGGACGGTGTTTATCATCGCCCTGGCGGTGATTGGTTGCGTGCTCTTTCGATCAAGGCGGACCGTCGGCAAGAACCTAGCCGTCTATGTCGCTGCGATCTCAATCGTGGCGACAATTGTGGCCTTTCGTCAGCCGCTTGCTGAAATGGCCGGTGTCCATTTCGAGCGGATCGTTCAAGTCCGATTGGATTCTACAATCGGCGAAGATTCGGCCCGATTCCGAGAAGTCATGCTCGTCTGGGAGCTGAATCAAGCCAGCAGCTGGAGCGCCCGATGGTTTGGATTCGGTCACGGCGCCGCGTTCGACGATGAGGTGCCGGACGTACACGGCGAAACGCTGACGCACAGCATTCACTTTACGCCGGCAGCGATGCTATTGAGATATGGATTCGTCGGCGTCGCGTTTTATGTGCTGCTAGCCGCCGGCGTGCTCTTTGCACCGGAGCGAACCAAGGCCGGATGGCTTACCGAGACGGACGTTCTCGTGATGAAGTCCTTCGCGCTTACGGCAGTGCTCGGGTCGCTGGTACTCTACGGGCTGGTAGACGATATGCTCGTCGGCGTGTTTCTCGGCATTACGACAATTGCGCATCATGCCGGACAACGAGCCGGCAACGGCTTCAATCAGGTCCAATTGCCGATGAGGCTGAACAGATAGTCGACAGCCCACGTGTCGGCGACGTCGGTGCCGCCATTCACGGAGTGGCATAAGATGTTGTCGAAGTCCTGGGCCGTATTGCGATAGGTGGCGCTAGTATTCGTCATATACGAGCCCCAGTCGCGCACGTACAGCCGGTCATTGCCCGCCGAGTCGTAGAGGTTCGCCGTGTCACTGCCGCCTCTTCCGGTGCTCGTGACATTGTCGAACCCGTACACCTCGTTTTTGAATCCCGCTCCCTGCAGCTCGGCATGATCAAACCAGGCATTGAATGTCTCGTTGCCGGCCGAGCCGAATAGCCGGGCGACGTCGTTCCCCAGCGTCGAATAGGCTTGTGACAGGGCGAAGTTGAACGCTCGGTTTTGGTAGCCGATGCCTTGCATCAAGGCGCGTGTGGGCACCGATTCAAATGTATCGTTGCCGGCCGAGTCGTGGAATATCGCGGTGTCGGGACCGCCGGTCGAGAACGCGTCGACGCGGTCGAATGCACTCACCGTGTGGCTGAGTCCGGTACCGATAAAGCTGGCCTGCGTCGGGCGGGCTGTGAACACTTCGCTGCCGGCCGTGTCATTCAAGGTTGCCACGTCTGCGCCGGTTGAAGCATGGCCGCTGTAGCTGTCAAAATCAAACGCGCGGCTCGTGAAGCCGGTGCCGGACAGGATGGCTCGGTTGTTGAAACCGCGATACAAATCGTCGCCGGCCGAATCGTAAAGCGCTGCAGTGTCGTTGCCGGTCGAAGCGAAGCCCGTGGCACTGCCGAAGTTCCGAGCACGGAATTCAACCGCTCCGATGTGCATCGTCGCGAGGCCGACACGGATTTCGAACGAATCGTTCCCGGCCGAATCAAACAGCGACGCGGTATCGGTGCCGGTTGAGGCCACGCCTTCCGTCACATCAAAACCCGTAGCGCGATTGAAGTAGCCAGCGCCGGACATGATCGCGCGGTTGTCATACGATTGGAAGTCGTCGTTGCCGGCCGAATCGAACAGCGTCGCAAGATCGTTGCCCGAAGAGGCCACTGCATCGACGCGGTCGAAGTTCTGTGCTTCAAAGACCGCGGTGCCCACGTTCATCGTCGCGTGATCGGTGTAGGCTTCGAACATGTCGTTGCCGGTCGAGTCGTTCATCGTGGCGACGTCGAAGCCGGTCGAGGCGACGCAATCTGTTGAATCGAAGCCGGTGGCCCGGCTGAAGAATCCGGCACCCTGCAAGATGGCACGATTGAAGTACGATTGCAGCGTGTCGTCGCCCGCAGAGTCGAACAGGGTCGCCGTGTCGGTGCCGGTCGAGGCCACGCCATCGATTCGCGAAAAGCCCACGGCATAGCTGCCGAATCCGGTGCCCGTCATTTCGGCGTGATCC
This sequence comes from Lacipirellulaceae bacterium, assembly GCA_035249585.1. Lineage (GTDB taxonomy): Bacteria > Planctomycetota > Planctomycetia > Pirellulales > Lacipirellulaceae > JABDGM01. The sequence goes on along the minus strand of DATFGJ010000253.1, from coordinate 7,517 downwards.
GTCCACGCTTTAAAGTCATCATCGCCAGTTGAGTCGTAAAGGAACGCCACGTCGGCGCCGCCGCCACCATGGACCGTCACGTTTTCTACTGCGGTCGCCGTGGCCGAAAATCCAGTGCCGGCCAGGTTGGCATTGCCGACGCGCAGCGTGGCGGTTTCCACGCCGCTCGTGCCGGTCATTGTGATCGAGTCGCTGCCGGCGCCGCCGCCGATGTTGAACGTCGTGACGGTCGCCTTATCGAACGTATACGATGTTCCGTTAATAGCAACCGTGTGCAGCGTGGCACCGACTGAGAATTCAAACGCATCGTTGCCAGTGGTGCCGCCGACCGTGACCGTGGCGCCGCTGAGAGTCACGAGATTTGTAAAGCGGAAGTCGACGTCCGCATTCGTTCCCGTTACCTTCAGGTAGTAATCGCTGCCAGCCGTGGCAGAGATGTGGCGGCGCTCGCCCGTTGCATTGGGCGTGCCGGTCGCCAGAAGCTGAAAATTGCTGTCGTAAAAAGCGATGTCGACGTTTCCACCGGCATCGGCGAAGAATGCCTCCGCGGTGAGGTATCCCGTGCGGCTGGCCGTCATGCGATACCAGGTTTCGCCCGCGATGGCGACGTCCGTTAACTGCGACTGGGTGACCGTCCCCAGATCGGTATACGCAAAGCCGACATCAAACGCCAGGTCGTAATAGCCGATGCAGGAACTCGACGAGAGGCCTATCGTATACGTCTGTCCGGCGACGACGTTGAACGTATAGGTCTCGCCGTTAGTGCCGCTCACGGCGCCGCTGCCGCCAACGGGCGTCCAGACGGGATCCATGCCGTGCGTCGTCGTCGCGGTAAACGCCACGGTGCCACTGGTAGCCGCCGTGAAGGTGAAGTAATCGGCGTCGGTGAGCGTACCAATCAGGCCGCTGATCTCGCCATCGGCAGTCAGCGTACCCAGATTATGTGCGGTCGCAGCCGTGGAGCCGTAGTCATCCGTCGGCATCAGCGCGCTGAAAGCATTTGCCAGGTTCAGCCGCTTGTAGTTCTGGTTTGTGGCCGCATCGAAGAACGTGTCGGCCGTATTCATCATGTGGTCATACAGCATGTCCTGCGTGATATTCGTGATGCCGACGAATTGCATCGCTTCACGCAAAAGCACGCTGGCCCCGGCCACGTAGGGCGCCGCCATGCTGGTTCCGGAAAAGCTCCCGTAATCATCCGCGACGCCGTTGTTATTTCCGATGTAGTCCGGCACCGTGCTGACAATCGTCCGGCCCGGCGCGGCGATCGCGCGTGTATGCCGCTGGCTGAAGTAGCTCAGAGAGCCGCTGTCGTCCACCGACATGACCGGCACGACATGCGGACTGGCGGCCGGGTAGCTCAAGCCAGGCGTGTTGAACAATTGGAAGTCGTTGCCGGCCGAAACGGCGATGAAGATGCCGTCCGCCTCGAGCTGCGCGAGTTCATCCTCAAGGTTCGCCCAGCTTGGAAGCGTGGTGGAATTCCACTCAAAGCCGAGCGAGAGATTCACCACGGTGATCGGGTTTTCGTACGCGTTGCGGTTCTGGTGGACCCATTGCAGCGCGTTTTCGACCCAGTCGAACCAGCCGTCGCCGTAGTCATTGAAGACGCGCAAGCCCACCAGGTCGACACCGGGCGCGACGCCATCATCGGCGGTGCCGGCGCGGTCGGCGCCGACAATGCCGGCTACGTGCGTGCCATGGCCGCCCTCAGCGCCGTCATCATACGGATTCCAGTCGTTCTCTTCGGTGAAATCCCAGCCACCCACGACGCGGAAATTCGCGCCCATTCCGTTGCCCAGCGCCGGATGATTCCAAGCGATGCCGCTGTCGATGATCGCCACCGTCTGGCCGGTGCCGATAAAGCCGTAGTCGTTCCGCACCTGGGTGAGGCCGCTCAGCGTGTGCGCGCCGGACAGCATTTGCTCAATATTGCCCGCCAGAGTCGCCGGGTCTTGCTGGGCCGAGAGGTCGATCCAGAAATCGGCGTCACGCTCGGAGTGATGCGCGATCGAGACGTCATGATGTGAAATCGGCTGGTCGCCGACGAAGCTCGACGAACCGAGCAGCTGCGTGATCGGATCGGCCGACATCACGCGGCGGTCTTCCAAACGTTCGATGAAACGGGCTCGATTGCGCGTTTTGCGCTGACGTGCAGCTTTCATGCGCTTACCCTCAATGCGGCGTGGCCGGCCCGCGCGAACGGACCGGCAACTCGCTATCTTCAGATGAGAACTGGACGCGACCGATGGGGGTGCCGGCCGGGTCCGGGAAAAGTTTTTTTGAAGCGCGCGGCGTCCTTCCCGCGGCCATTTAAAATCTATGTCAGAAATGCCCGATCGGACTGGAGAATGTCCGTTCGGGGTCTCCTCGTCGTCATGCGCGTTAACGCCGGGCAGCAACCTCCAGACCCGGCGTTGCAGGAATTCAACACTTGCGGCAATCGCACACCATGTTGCAATGAAGCCACGGCCCACCGGGTCGGCACCCGGCCGACCCGGCCCACGGCAAAACCGTGTGCCGCGTGCCCGCGGTTGCCGGGTGCCCGGTCCCTGCTACACTGGCCCCATGCGACAGCTGATTCGAAACGCGACAGTCGTGCTGCCGGATGGCGTGGAGCGATTTTCCGTCGTTATCGATGGCCAGCGGATCGCCGATATCGACGCTGCGCCGCAGTTGGCGGTCGACGAGGAAATTGACGCTAGCGGCCTCTACTTATTGCCGGGCGTCATCGACGATCAGGTTCATTTCCGCGAACCGGGACTCACGCACAAGGAGGATCTCAGCACCGCCAGTCGCGCTTGCGCCAAAGGCGGAGTTACCACCTTCCTCGAAATGCCGAATACTCTGCCTGCCGCTACGACGCAGGCCCGGCTTGAAGAGAAACTCGCGCTGGCTGCCCGAAGATCGCTCGTGAATTACGGGTTTTACATCGGCGCGACGACCGGCAATTTGCAAGAGCTGCGGCAAGCACGCCGCACGCCCGGAATCAAGATTTTCATGGGGTCCAGCACCGGCGACCTATTGGTCGACGAGCAAGACGCACTGGAGCGGATCTTCGCCGAGACCACATTGCCAATCACCGCCCACTGCGAAGATGAAACAACCGTGCGGGCGAACGCGGCGCGCTTTGTATCCACGCGGGATGTGGCAGACCATTCGCGAATCCGCGATCACCAGGCCGCACTCGTGGCAACACGGCGGGCCATCGATCTTGCGCACCGCCATCGGCATCGCTTTCACGTCTTGCATGTCTCCACGGGAGCGGAAACCGAATTGTTGGCCGACCACCGCAACCTCCTCACGGGCGAAGCGTGCCCGCATCACTTGTTGTTTAATGTCGATGATTACGCGCGTTTAGGCACGCTGGTGCAAATGAACCCTTCGCTCAAAACGGCCGACGACAACCGCCAGTTGTGGCAGGCACTCGCCGAAGGCCGGCTGCAGGTGATTGCCACCGACCACGCTCCGCACACGCTGGAGGAAAAGCGGCGGCCTTACCCCGACTCGCCGTCGGGCGTCCCAGCGGTGGAAAACTCGCTCGCGCTCGTGCTGAATGAGGTTCATCGCGGTCGAGTTACGCTCGAGCAAGTGGTTCACTGGATGTGCGACGCGCCGGCGCGTGTTTGGGACATCGTGGGAAAAGGGCGAATTGCCGTGGGCTACGACGCCGACCTCGTCCTGGTGGATTTAGAGCGAGCCGCCGAGGTTCGCAACGACCAGCAGCTCACCAAGTGCGGCTGGAGCCCCTGGCACGGCCAGCGTCTTGTCGGCTGGCCTGTTCGGACCTGGGTGATGGGCCACGAAGTGTATCACGACGGGCAGTTCAATACTGAGCGCATGGGACAAGAAGTCCGATTCGACCACGCCCGCGGCGGCTACTGGGCCACAGAAAGCACATAGCCCGGCCATCTTGGCCGAGAGCGCGAGGTTGGCTCATCAACACCGGCCCAAGATGGGCCGGCTATCTGTCTCACTCGAACCGCACCACCCAATGCAATTCCTGGTTTGTCGGCGAATCGATTCGCACGCGCCATCCCGCCGCCTCCTCGCTAACTAGCTTGATCGACGCATTGACCGCCTCGCCCACGGTCGTTTCAACGAGCCGCCAATCGCTACTCGCCGCCCTGGCGATGCGTAGCTCATAGGGGTCTCCGGCCACAACGCGACTGACCCCACTGAGGCTTTTGGAATCTGCATCCCAAGATTCGCTGATCACATCAACCACACCTTGCGTAATGTGCCGCGACGTACTGATAAGTTGCGGCCGCTCGGCCATCGGCCTCAATGCCAGAATTCGACATGAAGCCGCATCGATCATCATATGGACGGCATCGCCCTCGTTGATGCCGAATTTGTCGTCCCAATAATCGAACGTTATATAGCGATCGCCAGGAGGCAATCCGATGCGTTTGAATGATTGATCAATATGCGCCGATTTTTCCGCGTCCCAGTTGAACAGACCGAGCAAATAGAACGGCGTTTCTCGCCGCGCGTCTTCGAGCAGCCAAATCCGCGGCGTCCGCTCGTCGAACAAATCCACAGGCCGCGGCAATAAGCCATGCGACGGAATTGCCCGCTTCAACAGATCAAAGCGCTCCGGCGGCAGGTCGGCGTAGTAATACGAGTTCGCGTGAAGCTGCCCGGAAAGCGTCACCCATGACAGAAGCGCTTGCGCCTGATGCAGCGGGACCTGCGGCCGCACGTATACCGGGTCGGGATCGTTGTACCACACGCGCCCATGCAAGAAGTACAGATTGCTACCGCTCGACGGGCCGCGCGTCATTTGCGACCATGTGGGCTTGTTATCCGGGCCGACCCGCATCGCATCCACAAACCCGATCGAGGGGCCCAAGATGCGCATGTTCTGCGCCAAGTTGCAGCCCAAGATGAAAACTTCCTTGCCGGCTGTCTGGCGCACGATCCGTAAGCCGGTGCGATACGCCTCGACGTGCGTCATGTCGGCGTTTCCGAGCGTTGCCTCGCCCAAATTGTCTTCCTTGTAGCCATCGTTGATATACGCAATCGCGGTCGCCATGCCGGTCCACATTCCATCGGTCTTGAGATAGCGGTAGCCCCAATCATTGCAAATTGTCTGGGTGCGCGCCCGCACCAGCTCTTGAGCGTCGGGGTTGGTAAGGTCCAGACACGTGCCGCCCCAGCGCACTTCAAACGGCTTGCCGTCCTTGGTGGCGAAAAGCTGCGGCCGGTCGGCATAGTATGGGTCGTACGATGTGGCCGCGAAGGGCATGTACCACAGGCCCGGCGTAAGCCCGCGCGATTTGATGTCGTCGGCCGTGGCTTTCATACCAGACGGAAACGGCCCATCGGGTCGGTGCCGCGTAAAAATTCGCCTTGGTCCATCTCGCGAGATGCCGTCCTGCCATTTGTCGTCGATCTGGATCACACCGAAGCCGAAGGGCTTCAATTGCCTGGCCGCGAACTCGGCCTGCTCGCGAATCTGCCGCTCGTTCGACGCGCCGGCGTGATACCAGGTGCAGTAAACGCTCGGCTGCGGCGGCAGTTGGATTTTGTAGTAGTCGCGAGCGGCCTCGGCGTAGGCTTCTAACCCCAACCGCGCGTCGGCGAAATATCCGACGAGCAGCGATTCCGATGGCGCCGGATCGCTAGGCCGCAATCGCAACTGGCCGTAGTCTTGTCGCGCCGTGACGCGCACGGAATCGTCGCCGGGCTCACGATCGTAGAACAACACGCCGCTGGCCCGCTCGTGCGTGAGCCATGCCATCACGACGCCGCTGCGGCTTTCCGGCTGGACAATCGCCAGATGATTGTAGCTGCCCGGGTTGCGCGCGTCCCGGATCGGCTCCAGGCCGAAGGTACCGAACGCACGGCAGTCATCGACGGGCTTTCCCGCGGTTATTTCGAATGCTGCGAACTCACGACGACTTAGTCGGATATCCTTGACATCGCTATTCACGATCACATCCTGGATGACGGCGAACGGTAAACCCTGATAAAGAGTCACAATAGCTAGGGAATGATCAGTCCATTGCAGGACAATCGATTGGCCACGGCCCCACGTCGTGCTTTCACGGTCCTCGCGCCGCACCGCGCCTAGTATGCGATTGCCCGGCCAACGGATCGCCTCGACAAAGTACAAGTTTGCGGCACGGTCGCGCATCGTTATGGCGCCGGATTGCGAATCAACGTCAATTCGAATGGACGTGTTGTCGATTGAGAGCGTCTCCCCGCGAGCTCCTGTAACTAATCGACAAAGCAAGATTGCGGCTATCCAACTATGTGTCCTCCGTTGCATATTCATCGAAGCACCTGACCTGGCACGCGGTTTTCAAGGCAATGTCTCATTGTTGCGATGCATTATAGTTGCCATGCGGCGTGACCCTACCCTGCGGAGGCATACAAAAGCTCCGAAATTGCCGCACGGCGCCGGTTGGCCTATCATACGGTGCCATGCTCCACTTGAAGTGCGAAACGCCTGCGCGATGGCTTGCGCAAGTCGATGCCGACCTTCCATCGATCCTTATCGATCATGCGCATTGCGAGAAAAAGGCGGCGGGCACGGCGCTCAATCTCATTTTCGCATACGTCGAAAACCTCGACCTATGCCGCGCGATGTCGGAGATCGTGAACGAAGAGCTGGAACATTTCCAGTTGGTGCTCGACCTGCTGGCCCGGCGCGGCATTCGCTTCCGCCGCCTCAAGCCCTCCAGCTATGGGCGCGAGCTGAACGACCTGGTGCGGAAGCAAGAGCCGCAACGGGCTGTGGACCGACTGCTCGTCGCCGGTCTTATCGAGGCCCGTTCTTGTGAGCGCTTCCACGTGCTGGCCAGCCATGTGAAGGACCCGGAGCTGGCAGAATTTTATGGGTCACTTTTCGAGTCCGAAGCGCGTCACCATACGACCTACACGCGCCTCGCCAAGGACTTTGCGCCCGAAGCCGATGTGATGGCACGGCTCGACGAACTGGCTGCCTCCGAGGCGGCGATCATCGATCGCGGAGAAGATTTGTCGCGCATGCATAGCTGAACGGCGATTTCAACCCCCGGCGAAGCCGGGGGCTACCAGCCGGGACCTCGCAGATCGATCTCGCCGGCCGGCCAGCCTGGGCCGTCCGGATAGCGCATGATCACGGGATTCCACCACGGGTCCGCCTTGGAATCCGTTGCCAACGAATTCACGAAGCGATTGTGAATGCGCACGGCGCCGAGCCGCTCATAGAACGGCTGAACTTCGTTGGTTGTTTGAAACAGCGAGAATGGAAACGCGCCTTGATCCACCAGTTCAAATGCCGCTTGCACGACAGCCTGTCCCAGTTTTCGGCCGCGCACCGCTGGGTCGGAGCAAACTCGCGCCAAGGCCAGCACCGTAATTTCCTTATCGCCGGTGCTGATCGTGCGGGGATCGAAGCTGGCGTGCGCGATCACGCGGTCACCTTCGCGCACCACATATGACCGCGGATGCTGCTCTTCTGGCCCAGCATAGGAGAGCCACTGACGGACCATTTCGGCGGCCAATGACTCGACCGTCCGTCCCGG
>DATFGJ010000252.1:0-3791 GCA_035249585.1 Lacipirellulaceae bacterium | reverse complement strand
AACTACGCCTATGCCCGGAATCGCATCGATCCGGGCTCCGGGTTCACGTTTATTCCATGGGACCAAGATTGCGCGCTGATCGAGTACAATCGCGATCTCACCTCAGTTGACGGCTATGGCGACGCGCAGTCATTGAGCTACTGCTTAAGGCGTGCCCCTGAATTCCGGATGCGGATGGCCGACCGGATCAGTCTCCATTTGTCGGGTGACGGCGCACTGACCGATGCCCAGAATGCGGAACGATGGCAAAAGTTGGCCGATCAAATTGAAGAATCGATTGTTGGCGAATCGGCCCGCTGGGGGGACGCCCGCGCAGGTGAAACTGTGACCATCAGGTGGGAAGACCCGCCGGTAATCCTTCCCACATTAACAGTGGACCACTGGCGCGACGCGGTAAATGCCGTTGACGGGGGTTGGGCCGAAAGCCGGTCGAATTTGATTGCCCGTTTGCCCTATGAATTTTTAAGTCCGCCGCTGATGAGCCAGTGTGGCGGTGTGGTCGGATCGGGTTTTGAACTCAGCCTGAGCAAGCCCCCTGGCTCGCCCGCGAGTGCGAAGCTGTACTACATGCTTGACGGTGGCGATCCGAGAATGATCGGCGGCGGACTAAATCCTTATGCGCTCGAATACACTAGTCCAATATGTTTAACCGACGACACTCGGGTTACCGCCCGCCTTCTCGGTGGCGCAACTTGGAGCGCCATCGTTGATGCGACGTTCGACGTGGCAACGATGCCGCCGAATTGGCTTGCAGGGGATTACGACAACACGGGCAGGGTGACGTCACACGATTATGACAATTGGAGGCAGACCTACGGCCAGTCGCTCGCGCCCTACTCCGGCGCGGACGGCAATGGGGATGGCGTCGTAGACGCCGCGGACTACGCGGTGTGGAGAAAAAATTTGGGCGCGACGCGCTCGACGGAGCGGCTTGCCGGTGATTACGACAACACAGGGACGGTCGAATTGCCGGATTATGCCCTATGGAGGCAGACCTACGGCACGTCGCTGGCGCCCAACACCGGCGCCGACGGCAATGGCGATGGCATCGTGGATGCCGCAGACTTCGTGGTATGGCGGAAAAATCTGGGATCAACCACGGAGATTGACCCGGACTACTCATTCGATTTCATTGGCCAAACTTATACACAGAACTTCGACACGTTTCGCGGTACGGAAGCCACGTTGCCCGACTACTTCACGATCGCGGTGGTGAGCGGAACCGATATTTACCGCAATATTTTCGACGCAACGATCGATGCAGCGTCCAGTCTCACGGGAATTAAAGCGGCGACAAGCGATAGAAGCGACTATTCGCTGGCATGGCGCGAGAGCACTGGCGCGGCGGAGCTCGACGACACGCGCATGCTGTTTATGTTTACGAACAACACCGGGGAAGCGATCGTCGGCTTCAACGTGAGTTACGACGTCGAGGCGTGGGTAAACGGTCGGCGAGACAATCAGCTGCGGTTCAAGTACGACGTTTATGCAGACTCGGACGAGGCTCAGGCGGCGGAAGGACGCCAGGCGTATGAGACGGACATCTTCGCTACAATGAATCCTCACCATTCGCCGATCGCCGCCAACGACAATCAATTTGTGCTCGACGGCAAAGACGCCGCTAATCGGGTGACCGTGAGCGGATACGTGGATCTGACGACGCTCCTGCTGGACGACAACAACCCGGGCGCAGGCGTTTTCGGAGCGCTGCTGCCTGGGCGGACGGCGTACTTCCGGTGGCAAATTTCGAATGGGGCCCTTATTGACGGCAATCGCTCGGCGCTGGGAATCGACAATATTAGTATTACAGTGCTAGCCCAGTCAACGGCCGCAGTTGGCGGTCTCACGATTGCTCCGGAGAATGGCGATTTCGATTATGCATTCGGCTCCACATGGGGGAACTCCACCGCTATACAACTCGCACGCGGGGCAGCTCTCGACTTGGCGATCGCCGACTGGGCTCGAACCGCGCCGTTCAATCCATTGAGTCCACGCCGCATTCAAGATCAGCAATTGCCATCCACCTCACGTCCGTCGGACAGTTTCTTGATGATTGGCCTTCACGACAAGGATGCACCTAGGCGGAATCCATACGAAGTCCAGCACGAGGATTCCAGCGAAGATAACTTCGACGGCCACGACGGATTCTTGGCGGAGTTGGCAACGAAATTTGGCGTTCCCGTGATCGAAGACTTGTAGATGCGCGAGCAACCACTCATCGCTGCAGGCGTGAGCCGCTAAGCAGAGAAAAAGCGGATCGGTTCGAATGGCATGCGGTATGATCGTCTGCGAGTGTTACGTCGCTAGACTGAAAGCGGGATGGGCACGTAACATCTAGAATAGAAGACGCACGCATGCGATCGTGAATGACTGTGGCCGCCACGATTTGGACCGCGGACGGCAGCAAAAACCGGTCCCGTCCCAGTGTTTGTGTGTCAAACGGACACGTTGTGCGAATACGCACACTCATAGCAGCCGTGGGGCTTATTTGTCTCGCCACATGTAAACTGTTTCTCAAGGCTTCTCCTATTAGCAAGCGCCCTTCGGTATGAATCACGACGCAGCTATAAATAAAGCTGTCATTCGGGACCCAAATCGATGCGATCGGTGATCCCAATAGAATCGAATTATGGGATTACAGCCGCAACTCGACGAGTCCCTCTGTTGATATCTTGTCTTCGAGGCTGGCCTGATGTTCCGTCCCCTGACACTGCCGTTGCGTGTTGCCTTTGCGCTGTCGTTCGTCGGAGTCGTGCGTGCGACCCCTCCTGCCTGGGATCACATCGTGATCGTGATCAACGAGAACAAATCCTTCACTCAGGTGCTCGGCAATCCGATCGATGCTCCCTTTATCAACAACACGCTCAGGGCAGGAGGTGCTGTGCTCGCTGATATGTATGCGATCACGCATCCCAGCCAGCCCAACTACTTACATTTGTTTTCGGGCGACAACCAGGGCGTTATCCACAACAGCGATACGTCGGGGAACCCGCCTTTCAACACGCCGAATCTGGCGGCCAAGCTAATTGCCGCCGGGCGCACGTTCACTGGGTATTCAGAAAATCTGCCATCAATTGGATATACCGGCTATCAAACGGATGACGGCCTCTATTCGCGGCGGCACAATCCGTGGGTTCAATGGCAAGCCGACGAGGCGCCGGCCTCCAACCATCTTCCTCCTTCGATCAACCAGCCATTTTCAGCTTTTCCCATGACCCCGGCCACGTTTGGCAGTCTTCCCTCGGTCAGCATTGTCATACCGAACAATCAAAACAACATGCACGACGCCCCCATTCTGCATGGTGATGCGTGGCTGCAATCCAATCTGGGCGCGTATGCAGCTTGGGCTAAAGACAACAACAGCCTGTTGATCGTCACGTTCGACGAAGATAATTACTTTTTCCGGAATAGGATCCCTACTGTTTTCTATGGGGCCCACGTAGTTGCCGGCGCGGTAGTCGACGGTACTTGGACGTTGCACAATCTGCTGCACACTGTCGCGGCGGCTAATCGTATTGCGCATTCAGGCGCATCGAACGACGTCAGGTCCATCGTCGGCGCTTTCACCAGTGATGAACAAGTCGTCACCGCTACCTTTCGACAGGGCGTGAACGGTTACGCCGGTACAACCGACACGTATATAAAGTCGATGGATCCTGATGCGGCTCACGGCACGTCGCCCGAGGCTGACGTGGTTGCTGATGTCTCGTCGCTGTCGCAGGGATTGATTCGCTTTGATAATCTCTTCGGCCCTGGCCTGAGTCAGGTACCACTCGGGGCAACCATCTTAT
>DATFGJ010000251.1:0-17312 GCA_035249585.1 Lacipirellulaceae bacterium | reverse complement strand
ACCCTTGGCGCCGGCGGGATCGTTGTCCTCGGCGCGCGCAAAGAGCCGAATCTCATCGCCAGGTGTAAGACCGAAGCGGTCGAGCGGTAGCTCGATTTCCTCGTGCTGCGCCGCTGAACCGGCGACTTCGCAGGCCATCGGCGTCGCGGAGGAGCCGTTGAGCGAACGAAACAGCTGCAGGCTTGTGATCCCAAAATCGTCTTCGGCCGCAATCACAACGGGCAATCGAATGTCCGGCGTCGCCAGCGACAACGGTTTTGGCTCGAGAATGCGCACGACCGGCCGCTGATCGACGGCAATCGCGATGGTGCCAGTAACGCGGTCCACTGACTCCAATCCGTCGACGTCGAATACCGACAATTCGAACCGGCCGGGTTTCTCAAGCCGAAACGAGCCGCTAACCGTGGCCACATCTTCCGGCGAGGCGGCTTCATCCAACTCCGCTTTTGCGACGGGCTGCAGCGTAACTTCACTACCGGTATCGCCCTGCGGGACGAGCATCAAACGACCTTTTCCCAGCGGCCGATTGCTGGTCACGGTGAATTCGACTTCCGTGCCGGCAAGGCCGACGATTCCATCCTTGGGAATCGCGCCTTCAAACGCGGGCCGCCTCGTATAGGCCGGCGGCGTGATGCGAACTTTGGTCGACAGAATCTCGGGCGTCATCTGCACTTCCAGGTGCCCCCTGCGCGATCGGGCCCGGCCGCTGCGCGCGTACACATCCATCGGTGTGGTGAGCCGCGTCAAGATTGCTTGAAATCGCTCGGCGCGCTGTTGCAGCATGGGTACGACGTGTAATTTGCCGTCGGGCGTGATGGTGACCAACTCGATGTATTCAACGCGGCCAGTGGTGATGTTGGCCTTGATGGTGACATCATCGCCATAGAGCACCGTGGCTTCGGCCGGGTCGAGCTCGATAATGACGCCGGTGTACGGCGGCACATCGCGCGACGGAAAAACGAATCGCTGCCACTGGGTCCAGGCAAGGCTTGGCAAGATGATCGTGAGCAGCACGGTGAGGCCGATGCCGGCACACAGCATCCAGGCGGCCTTCTTTACTGCGTCGGCGGGCAGCACGGATTCCGGCTCGATGCTCGCGAGCCGCCGGCCGGCGCGGACCGATGCCATTTGGGCTAGTCCCTTAGTGAGCGTCGATGCTTTTGCCGGCGGGCGCTGCTCGAGTTGCCAGCCGGCGAGCAACTCGCCGCCCGTTTTGGCTTGAGTATCGACCCAATAAGCGACTTGCCCGGTAGTGAGGCCGCGTTTTTTCCACCACCAGGTTGCGACGATGGCGAGGAGCCCGACAACCAGGCCTAAGCGGGTAATCGCCCAGCGGCCCGCCGTGGGAATGGCCCACACCAGATCGATCCACATGAACGCCAGCAGCGCAGCGAGCAACAGCAGGGCGCCTAACAGAAACGTCCTGCCGGCGATGAGTGCACTCGCCCTTCGGTGGAACGGAGCAAGGCCACGTGTCACTTCTTCAGAGGGCACTGTTGAAAGCGTTGCACTTGCCATGTACGTCGCCTTTTATTCGATTCGTAGCGGAATTCGCAAAAATCCCGACGTCATCTCCATAGCGCGCTGAGTCTTGCGACAGCAACGACGTTTTTCCGCTTACACTAATCCACTACGTCTCCGAACAATCCACGTGGTCAGCCAAGCCGAGAGCACCGCAACCAGCACCAGCGGCCGATCCCAAAGTGTCGAACGTGTGACCGTTTCCTGGCGCCCGGCGGAGAGTCGCTCCTGGAACCGATCGCAAAGGTCACTCACGTCCTCTGGCGCCAGCGCCTGGCCGCCGCTAATGTCGGCAATCCGCCGCATGAGGTCGGGCCGGGCGTCGAGCTCCAGGCGCTCGAACCACGGGTCGCGAACCTCCAGCGCCGTCTCGGCCAACACTTCGTCGCTGTCGCCGCGCACGACCGAGGCCGTGTAATATCCGACCCCTAGCGTACCAAAATCGGCTCGGAAAAGCCCTAGATCGCCGCCGGATGCGGCCGGCGCAACGCGCCGCGGCAGCGGCAGCCCCGGTCCTTCGACGAGCACGCCCAGGTCCAATTCACCATTGGCTTTTTGAAACTCCTCCGGCGAACTGATGAGAACCGTCGCCGTTGCTCGATCGCCCGTGAGGAAAGTCGCCCGGTCGCTGCGGATGCCAACCTTTTGGCCGGGCATCAAGTCTTGCTGCGAGACGATCCACTGGATGAGCGATTGCCATAGCGTTGGATAGATTTTGTCTTTCGCTGCGTGTTGCGGCGGCAGGAACGCCCAGCGCCACATGCCGGCGCCTTCGACAACAATCGATTGGCCGCGACCGTACGGTTGATATGTCACCACCGGGATTGCAGCGCCGGATTGATCCAGCACGCTTTGCACGAGGACTTGTGGAAGGCCGACGCGCGTTTTCGGAACCGCGCTCGTGGAAAGCGAGGGCAGGGCGGCAAGCGGGTCGCTGCCGTCGGGCATGAGCGGATCGAACACAGCGGCGTCGTAGCCGTATTGGCTCACTTTCGTGCGGAATCGCGACTCGGCCGCCGCCGACCAGCGCACCGGCAGAATTTCGGCGAGCCTCGTCACGATTTCGTTGGCCGGCGCGCCGCGGGCGCACATCAGGCAGCCGCCGTCGCGCGAAATCCAATGCCGCAGGTTCTCGATGCTCTTGTCGGTTAGGAAGGCGTCGGCATCGCGTCCGAGGATTACGAGACGGTATTTCGACAGCGTGTCCAGCGATTCGAGCGGGGAGATGGTTTCGCGCTGAATTTCCCAACCGACAGCGTCGGCTGGCTGAGGCTTGTCTACCGAAGACGCCGCGGCGTTTGAACGGGTTTCGTCGGTCTCTTTATCGGTTCCGGCTCGCGGGTATTTTCTCACGAGAAACCGCTGCTTGGCCAATTGAACCATGCTGGTGAGCTCGACGACCGGGTCGGAGCCGAGATTGCGCGCCAGGAATTTGCTGTCCCAATACGGCTTGCCTTCCAGCAGCAGGGCGCCGATCGGCTCCTGCAACTGCTGCACGAGGATGGTGGTCTGGTTATCGGCGTTCGTGGCCTCGCCTTCGATTTCAGCAGCAACAATGCGGTAGCGCTGCAGCGGCTCCTTCGGAGGCTGGCTTAAGACAAACGTGATCTCCTGTGCCGGGTCGTCGGCCAGGCGAACTTGCCGCGACTGCACCACATTCTCACCAACCATCAGCGCAACCTGCGTCGATCGGCCGGCCAAACCCGATTGGCCGATCCGCACGCGCAGCACGAGCGGATTGTCGGCGAACGAGATCATGCGCGGTGAGCGCGCGGCCAGCGACAGGTTTTTCGATTCTACGGTTGAACCAACCGTCACGGTGTACACCGGCACGTCAAGCGATTTGGCTTCGCGCGCTGCCGAGAGCAGGCCGTCGATTGAGCCGACATTGTGTGCCCCGTCGCTCACCAAGAGCACGGCGTGGCCGGCGGGCGAACCGCTGCGCATGCACTCGCGCAATACGTTCGTAAGATCGCTGCGATGGCCTCGCGGCCAGTCGCTGTTCCCCGAATTCTCGATCACTTCATCGGTCAGTGGATGCAGCTCATGATCGAAAACCTGGCGACGAAGCTCGACTTCACCTGCCGGCTTCAGGCGATCGGCGACTTCAACGGCCGATCGCCAGCGCGTTTTCGATTCGCCAGGCACCGCGTCGGCCGTCTGCATACTCATCGTGCCATCGACCAGCACGCTGATCATTGGCTGGCCCGGCAGCGGCGGCACCGGCTCGATCCAGGTGGGATTGAGGGCAATCGCCAGCGGCCCGACGATGCACAACCCCAGCAGCACGGTGATGATTCCGCGGCGCAGCGTCGAGAGGCTCCAGTCGCGCCGAGATAAGTAGTACACAAGCGCGACGATCGTGACCGCTACCAGCGCCCACCACAAGCTCATCGGGATTTTCGGTTCAATCGTCCACACGGCTTATCGATTTCAAATGCAGGTGTCTTACGCAGAGGCGCAAAAAGCGCAGAGAATACGTTTGACATTGCAAAGTCTCTGCGTCCTCAGCGCCTCTGCGTGAGATTCTAAATCCTTATTTCTTGGTTCACTTACAAATTCACGAATGGAACCACCTCAGCACGACGATTTCGCCTGCCAGACCTAGCACACAGGCGACGATTAGCCACGTCCACATCTGGTCGTCAGGCTTATTGCTGTCGGTTTGATCACGGAAACCGACTTTGCGCGTGCCGGCCAGGCGGCCTTGCAGCACGGATTGCTCGAGGGTTTTGAGATCGGCTTCGGTCGGCGGCGCGGCTGTCGCGACCATCGCCACGACGCGCTCGTCATAAGCCAGCTGGTACACGCCGGCGCCCGGCGGCTCGCCCCAGGACCAAACGAGGCTTCCCTGCGCGGCTGACCATTCCCAGCGCCCGTATTCAGGCGCTGATGGCGTATGCTGGTCGGCGACGCTTACGGCAAGCGAAGCGTCGGCTGCGATATCGGCTGGCAAGAGCCGAACCATCGGCTCGCCGCAAAAAGCCTCGCCCGGCTGTGAGCGGCCGGAGAGCAACTCTTGCAGCAGCTCGCTCAGCACCGGCAAGAAGCTTGGCTGGATGCACCAATTGGATCGGTCGAGGTCCGCGTTAAGCACTGCGATTTGGCCGGCGTCGCATGCCGTGACATACATCAGGGCGGACAGGTCGCTCAGTGAGGCGAGAATCTGGTCCTGCAGGCCTTCTTTGGTTTTCCGCGTCGCGAGGCCGCCACCGAAACGAGCGGTCCGCATAGTGGCACTTGCCGAATCGCCGAAGATGCGGAACGGCGCATCGCGCGAGCGAAGCTGGTTGACAAACAAATCCTTGCGAATCGCCCCGTCGGCGGCCGGCACAAGCTCGACCGGAGGCTGAAAGCCGCTGCCCAACGACGTCGCCATGCTGCGCAAGTTAATGCCGTCGACGAGCTCGCTGGTCAAATACAACAAGGCGCCGCCGCGACGTACCCGGAGCGCGATATGCTCCAGCGACGCAGCGTCGAGCGAGCCAGGATGGTTGAGCACAAACAGGTCAGCTTCGGGCCATTGCGCCGCATCAATGCGCTGCGGCTGAATGCGCTCGATCGAATGTTTGGGAGCCTTTTCATCGGCTGCCGACGCCACAACAATGCGCAGCGCCTGCTCTAGGTAAAAGCTGGACCCTGGCTTTTGCTGCTGCGGCTGACGCGAAACGAGCAGCACTCGCGGTGGCAGGGCGACATGCGCCGCGACCGGCCGCACGTCGTCGCCCGATAGCGCATCGAGATTCGCCTCGAGCCGGGCCCAGCCGGCGAGCCATCCGGATTCCGGAAACTCAATGTTTGTCGTCAGGGCGCGGTTACTCTGCGGTGCAATGCTGCCTTCGAGCGTGTGCTGCACCGAGCCAAAGTCGATGCGGCAGCGAGCGCTGCGCTCGCGGTCTGAATAGTTGGCCAGCTCGACTTCGAGAGCGCACTCCTGGCCGGCGACTGGTTGGGACGGAAAGCGGACGGCAGCAATTGCCAAATTCTCGCGCTCGTCGCCGGCAGCCGACTCCAGCTGCACGTTGCAGTTCTCCGGGATGCGATCGAGGAATAGCGATGACCAGTTACCACGCTGAAAGTCGCTGATTACGACGAGCTCGAGCTTCCGCTCGGGTGCGGAGGCGAGCAAGCGGCCGGCTTCTTCCATAGCGGCTTTTACGTCGGCACGTTCCGGGCGCGTTGTTGCCTGGCGGACGCTCTCGCGAAGCGAGCCCAAGTTCGGCGATAGCCGGCCAAAGACGCCGTGCGGCTTGGCGCCGATGAACACGACGTCCGCCTCGAGGCCCGGCGAGTAGTCAAGGTATGGCAGCGCGGTGGCCTGCGCCCGCTGCAGCGCAGTGCTGCCTCCCGTGCCGGCCGACATGCTCTGGCTCACGTCGATCAAAACGACGCGCGAGACCTCGCCCGTCGACTGTTGGGCAACCGCGGGCGCTCGCTCCCACAAGGGGCGGGCCAACGCCATTGCCAACAGGCCCACCGCCGCCATCCGTAACAAGAGAACGACTAGATCGCGAATGCGACTTCGCGCCCGCCGCTGCTCGATCACCTCGCGCAAAAATCGGATCGTGGAAAGCGGAAAAGCTACGGGGCGGGGTTTCGTGAGAAAATGCACCGCCAGCGGCGCCAACAGGGCGGCGGCACCTATTCCAATTGCCCAGGCGTTGAGGAAACTCATAAACGGAACTTTGGCAAAACGGATGTCTCACGCAAAGGCGCTAAAGAAAACAATTATTTCAACCACAAAGAACACAGAGAACACCAAGGAAAGGTGCATGTAATTGCAATAAATCTTCGTGCCCTTTGTGATCTTTGTGGTTTAGATCGTGATTCCTTTGCGCCTTTGCGTGAGAAATACAAAGCATGAAATATGGTCTTAACTACGCGCTTCGCAAAACTAGGAACGAACGCAGGACGTCCAGGTAACTCTCGGCTGTGGACGCGCGATGGTAGTCGCAACCGGTTCCAAGCAATGCGGCGCGAGTCGCCGCAAGATGGTTGGCAAATCGCTCCTGATACTCGCGACGGACTTCGGCCAGCTGGCAATCGACGAGTCCGTCGCCTTCCAGCCCAAAGAAGCGGAACGCCAGGCCTTCGGGCAGCCGCTGCTCATCGGGATGGATTAAATGGAGTGCGATAACTTCCCATCCGCGCGAGCGGAATTTTCGCAGGCTGGCCACGAGCCGGTCGCGCGACTCGACAAGAAAGTCGCTGATCACGAGCAGCACTCCGCGCCGACGCACGCGCAGCAATAGCTGGTCCAAGCCTTCGGCGAGGTGCGATTTTCCGGTCGGCTTGAGTTTTTCAACCTGCTCGTGCAGAAGCAGCCGGTGCTGATAAGCAGATGACGGCTGGTAATAGCTCAGGAGTGATTCGCTGACGAGCGCCAGGCCCACGGCGTCGCGATCGAGGACGATCAAGTGCGATAGCGCCGTGGCAAAGTATTGCATCCACTCCAGCTTGGAGCCCCGGTTGTTGCCAAAGGACTGGCAGCCTTGCAGCATCGACCCGCTCACGTCGAGCACAAGCGTGCAGCTCAAATCGGTTTCATCCTGGAACAACTTGAGGTAAGCCCGCTCCATGCGGCCCATCACGCGCCAATCGACGCGGCGCAGGTCGTCGCCGGGCGTGTATTCGCGATAGTCGACGAATTCGCCGGCGCCGCCCAGGCGCTTTGCCGGATGGCGGCCGCTATACGCGCCCTCCACGCGACGAGGCGTGGTGAAGCGCATCTTCTCCAGGCCCGAGAGCTTATGCGGCTCGAAAAACCGGCTCACTCGAGGTCGGGCGACTGTGGCCATTTAACCAACACGTTAAAGAAATAAATCAACCGCCAAGGACACCAAGATCGCCAAGGAAGACAGATTCGAAACTACGACCGGTTGCGATTGCTTGGCGGACTGCCCGTTCTTTCGATTCGTTCCTGACATTGATTATTTTCATTCTTGGCGGCCTTGGCGTTCTTGGCGGTTTTTCCATGTCGTCGCAATTAGCCTGCTGCCGCCATGACGGAGACGGACTTTAATAGTGATTGAATGAGGTCGCTTACCGTGTAGTTGTCGCCGATGGCGCGGTGATTGAGGATGATGCGGTGCCGAAGGATGGGCATCGCCACGAAGCGCACGTCTTCGATGATGGGCGCCGTGCGGCCTTCAAGCAGTGCGCGGGCTTTTGCCGCCAGCACCAGGTTCTGGCTGCCCCGCGGCCCGGCGCCGAACGCCACGTAATCCTGGACCTCCTTGGTCGAGCCGGCGGATTGGGGGCGCGTGCTGCCGCATAGCGCCACCGCGTAATCGACCACGCTGTCGGGCACCGGCACTTGCCGCACGATCGATCGCAATTCGAGGAAGGCCTCGCGCGTGAGCCGGCTTTCTGGCATTTTCAGCGGCTCGGCCGTCGTCTTGAGCACGATTTCTTTCTCTTGTTTGGGCGTCGGGTAGCCGACGTGGATCTCCATCATGAAGCGGTCGAGCTGGGCTTCGGGCAGCGGATAGGTGCCTTCCTGCTCGATCGGATTCTGTGTGGCGACGACAAGAAAGGGCTCGTCGAGGTGATACGTCTGGCCGCCGACGGTGACGTGCCGCTCGGCCATGGCTTCGAGCAGCGCTGACTGTGTCTTGGGGGCGGCGCGGTTGATTTCATCGGCCAGCACGAGATTCGCGAACACCGGGCCGCGGCGAAACTGCATACTCATCTGGCCACTTTGCGGATCGCGTCCCAAGAGCTCGTAGCCCGTGATGTCGCTCGGCATTAGGTCGGGTGTGAACTGAATTCTCGCGTAGTGCCAGTGAAACGCGCTGGCCAGCGTTTTCACCATGAGCGTCTTGGCAAGACCGGGCACGCCGACGAGTAGGGCGTGGGATCCGGTGAGGGAGCAAATCATGAGCTCGTCGAGCACTTCGTCCTGCCCGACGATCACCTGGTGCAGCTGCTCGCGAACCTGGCGGACCTGGTCAATGAACGATTCGCTCGCCTGGCGCGCACTATGAATGACTGCTTCGTTGGCCATTGCCGATTCCTCAAAGTGTGGTTCGCCGCACTTACTTAGACATTGCCCGGACGGGTAAAGTTTCAATGCAACTTGTCACGATACCTGCGCGCAGGGTGATTTACTAGAAGCCAATGCAGACGGAGGATCGACGGCCGCGTTTGTTGAAGATCGCATAAGGCCGCGACCACGACATCGTCAAGGTGGCATGGCTTGGCGGCTCTTGGCCTGATTGTTGTGCGGGCGTATTTCAATTCGATGCCGCGTCAGGGGAGAGTTCGACGCAGACAAGCTCTTTTTCGCCGCGGAAGTAAAGCCGCGTGCCGACGAGGGCCGGGTGGGCGAGCACTTCGGCAGTCGAGGAATCGTCGCCGAACAGCTTGAGCCGGGACACGATGCGAAACTCATCCGCTGCTGCGTCGACCAGGATCAGTTCGCCGCCGGCGCCGACGGCGAGCACGCGGTCGTCTGAGGCAATGAGCGGCGAGTAATCGCAAAACGCCTTGTCCTCGCCAATCCAGATCGGCTTGAGACCATTCGCAACGTCGAGGCAAAACATATCGAGCCGCACACAGAACGCGCGGTTGCCGATGACCACAGGTGTGCTCGTGTCGGGTCCCAGCCGGTCGTTCACGGCCACAGGCTGGGATTTGATTTGGCCCGCTTTATCGAATTCGTAAAGCCGTGCGTAGTTGTTTTCCGTCGCGACAAGTAGCTTGCCGTCAACGGCGACAGGCGTGGGGACGTTGAAGTCGCCATCGAACGGCGGCTTGAGCGTCCACAGCCGAGTGCCGGTCTCGATATCCCATCCACCGAGCGACGTACGGTCGTAACCGACGAGCTGCCGCACGCCGCCAAGCGTAGCCACGATAAACGAGCTGTAGGCGTGCTGGTCGCCGGGCGTTTGCCACACGACTTCGCCCGAGAGCGGATCAAGGGCCACGATCGAAGCATCGGGACCGCCCGGATTGACGATCAGCTTGCCGTCGACAACAAGCGGCGAGGAACACGTACCCCACACGAGCTGCGAGTCGCCGCCGAAATCGTTGATGAGGTTCATCTGCCACAGTGTGACGCCACTTTCCAGCTCGACACACAGCAAATCCCCGAACGCGCCGAGCAGGTAGACATGACCTTCGTGAATCAGCGGCGTAGCGCGGGGCGTGTTGTCGTAATCCAACTTGCCCGGGGCCGGATACTGAACTGTCCACAGTAACTCGCCGTCGCCGGCCGCGTAGCAGCGAAACTCGTCGAACGTGTTGCTGATATCGCGATCACCCAAGACGACAAAGTTTTCGGTGGCGGCAATGCCGCCCAGGCCGGGCCGGTGAAGTGCTTGCCGCCAGACAATCGCCGGTTCTTTGGGCAGCGCGGAGGGAAGCGAAGCGACGCGGCCATCCCGCGTAGGCCCGCGCCAGCCGGGCCATGCGGAAGTTGACGTGTCGTCGGGGCGCGACGAGCCAACAGGGCGAGTTGCCTCGGCCTGGTCGGACGTCGTCGCGGGACGCTCGCTGACTTCGCGTGCCGCCTGGCGGGCGGTTGCTTCGAGCAGCTCATGGTACTCGTCGTCAATTTCGACGAAGCCCACTAGCGTTTCCAAGGCAGTCGCCATTTCCGGCTTCATGCCAACTTCAAGGAGCGCCTCGCGGATTTCGGTTCGGAGCGCGTCATCCACGCGATCCGTCGTGAACGCGGTAATGAACGGCACAGGTTCAGTCTCGGCCACGACGCGAAGGTCGCCCTTCTTGATCGTGCCACAGCCTTCGAGCAGCGGAGCGGCGTAGCTGGAAATCACGGCAGCTGCCTTTTCCTTGTTACCCCATTCGATGATTTTGCAGGCCCCATCGCTGCAGGACTGCGTGGTTTCCGACTTATCGACGGCCGGGAACTCAACACCCGCTGATGCGAGCATTGCCCGTGGGGCCGAAAACTTCTCGTCGCACTCGGTTGTGCCGAACAGAATGCGGTACCCGCGGAGGTCCTCGACTTTTTGGGCCGGATCTGCAGATCGGACCACAATGAGGCCGGTTTGCGTGGTGATGCCGTCCTTGCCACTCAATTGGGCAAGCGGCGTGACTTTCATCTTCGCGGCGGCCGCGTCGTGTCGCACGACGGAGTCTTTGCCGATGGCGATATCTATCGTCTTACAGTTTTCTTTGGCAAGCGCCTTTTCGAACGACTCAGCGAAAGTCACTTGCACGGGCCGGCCGAGCCGCTCGGTCAAATATTCGCCGAGCTTATCGTATTGCCGCTGCGCGTAGCCCTCGACGCATGGGCACGACAGCGGCGCGGCAAGCGGATCCATCACGACCAATGAGAGACTCTCGCCAGCGGCATTATCCAGTTTGGAATCTTCGGCGTATGTCGATGGACATATCACCAGACACAGTGCGATGCCCAATAAATTGCGCATGACGTCGCCTTTATGGGGTTATTAACAATGAGATTTCGACTTGAAGCCGACTGTCAACGACCGCCCGCATCGAGAGCCGCCGTCTTGTCGCCCTCTGCGGCCGGGGCCGATTCACTGGCCGGCTTTTCATCCATCCGCACGATGTGATTTCGAGTGATGTCGAGCATGTACACCTGACTGCCATCGGCGTTCACCGCGATTGAACAGTTCTTGCAGCCCGGCACAAGGTCGACGTTTCCGACCAATGAAAGCAGCTTGCCATCCGGCGAGTAGCGCTTGATGCGGCCGGTGTTGTCCTCAGCCGTGTACACGACATCGTCCGGCCCAAACGCCACGTTCATCGGGTTGCAGCAGCTGCCAAAACCTTCAAGACCGTTGCGGGCGCCTTCACCCCAAGCCGTGACGAGAGTTCCTTCACGGTCGTAGCGGCAAACACGGTGACGGGCATTTTCGGCAACGAACACGCCGTTCGCGTTGGCTTTCACGTCCATCTGTCCGCAGCATCCGCGCAGCTCCGAAACAATGCTTTTGGCGTTTTCGAACTGGCTATCGCATCTCCAGATCTGGAATCCATACCCGACGGCCGCGCGGGTCGCGAGATAGACTTCGTCGTCGGTCGCGCTAATCGAGGAGACCTTCATTGTTTGCGCGAGCGAGGCTTTTACCTGAGCGTCGATTTGCTCTTCGGTAAGCTCCGCCGGAGGATTCTGTTTTGCGATCTCGCCCCATTGCGCCTTGACGGCCTCGTATTGCGTTTTGCGCTGCTCGTGCATGGCGATGCGGCGCTCGAGCTGTTTTTGACGTGCGTTCGAGCGGGCTAAGGTCGCCGCGGGTTTTTCAGCCGCGTCTTCGTTGTCGCTCTGCTGCGCTTCGGCGGCGGTTTGCATTTCCGCTAGTTGTTCATTGAGCTTCGCGATTTCCTTGTCCGAGCGGGCAATCATGTCGTCAAATTGCTTTACCTGCTGGGCCATCGCGTCGGCGCGCTGCTTGGCTTGCGCAACGATCTGCTCACGGAGCTGCTGGGGATTTGCATTCAGCTCGGCCGCATGAGGGGCTTCTTTTTGAAGCAAAATGCGACCCGTCTTTGATGACAATTGGAGCACCTGACCTTCGCCGGCAAGAAAGATCGTGCCGTCGGCGCGAACGTAGATTGCGTCGGGCGTCACGGGAATCGACCACGTTTCGACAAACTTGCCTTCCTTGTCGAATACGCGAATCTCGCCAGATTGGCCGGCACAACCCGCCAGGATGCGGTCATCCGGGGTGAGACAAAAGCACGTGATGCTGGTTTGCGGCTGGCCTTCAACGTTCGCCTGAATGATCGTCGTTTGACGATGTGACGGCGTTTCCGGGATCTGGTCGGCGTTGGCTGCCGGCGCTTCGGCAGTTGCAGCCGGAGCTTCGGCCGCTGGCGTTTCGGCCGCCGGCGCCGCGGCTGCCGTCCGAATCGTAAACAATCGCAGTCGAGTGGCCGGCTCCTCGCTGCTGGCGGGCGGGGCGACCAACCCCACGCAAGTAGCAGCTAATGCGAACAAACAAAGCCTCCACCGCAATGATCCAAACAAAGCGTTAGCGACGCGGGGCATGAGTGCCTCCTTTGCAAGAAGAAGAAGCGACCAGGACCCAAGATTTCAGTTATATGGTCATTCGCCGGCCAATGCCGGTCGAGTGGAATCGCGTGGTGGCCATGTGGCCCAAGGCGTGTCCCACGCGTTCAGGGCAACAACATATGGCCTGCCGCGTGAGTAAACTGTGTTGATACGCTGCGAGCCGCCTTTTAGTTCCAATTATCTGCAGGCTTGCCGCCGCATCATCCTACACTAGTGACATTAAGGAACTAATGACTTTTGCTTCAAACGGGTGCGGGAATAAAGAGCTGTTGGCGCCAAGCATCCTTCCCGAGCAAACAGGGTGGATAAACGGGAGATTTGGGGGGAACGGGCGGAGTCGCCAAACGGACCAAGTCGATTGCTATTCGCGCTTTAGGACACAATCTTGGAACAAAAAGCGGCATGCTGCGTTAGACGCCCGAAGTCGTCCACCGGTTCCCGCCGCCCAAATCGATTCGGCCGAGCCGTATTCTTTATTGCCCAGCGTCAAAAGTCGGCCCGCATATTGGAGCCTCACGGGATTGCACGATGAAAGTTGAGCTGGAAGTGAGCGTCGGCTCAGTCGCAGACGTCGAGGCCGCGGTGGCGGCTGGTGCCGATCGCCTCGAGTTATGCAGCGCTCTTGAGCTCGGCGGCCTGACGCCGTCGACAGGCCTGGTGGAAGAAGCGCTTGCGGTCAGCCGAGTGCCGGTGGTAGTCATGCTGCGCCCGCGTGCCGGCGGCTTTTGTTACGACCGGCATGAGTTCGCCGCCATGCTCGCTGACGCCGAGCGCTTTCTTGCATTAGGCGCAAGCGGCGTTGTTTTCGGGGTCCTGGATAAGCGCGGGCGAATCGATGCGTCGCGATCACGCGAAATTATCGAGCGAGCCGGCGGGGCCGAAAGCGTTTTCCATCGAGCTTTCGATTTCATTTCCAACCAGCGTGCGGCATTGGACCAGCTAATGGAAGCCGGGTACAGCCGCGTACTCACTAGCGGTGGCAAGCCAACTGCAACGCAAGGAGCAGGAGCCATTCGAGAGCTAATCCTTCACGCAAACGGCAGGATCGAGGTGCTGCCGGCAGGACAGATACGCCCCGAGAACGTAGTTTACTTGGTTCGCGACACCGGCTGCACTCAGGTGCATCTTGGCCCTGCAACGGCTATCGACGACGGCTCGATTACCGGCGACCCGGGCGTTGAACTTTGCGACGCCCGTTTCATTCGCGGATACTTGCACCGCGCCGTCGCTCGTGACGCCGTGTCGGCGACTCTCGCCGCATTACGACGTGCGTCCCTGCATCCATGAAAACAGGAAAGCCGGCGAGGCACAAAGGCTCGTGCCAGCCGGCTTTACAGCAATGCGACGCGGACGGGACTCGAACCCGCAACCACCGGATCGACAGTCCGGGACTCTAACCAATTGAGCTACCGCGCCAGCTCGACGAGCCCGTTGCGAACCACGCGATGGGCGTCATCGGGACTCAAAAATATATCAAAACACCCTTCCAGCGACAAGGCACGCACCGCTTGGCCGGTCGCGGTGATTTGGCCGGTACAACCGTTAAATACCGCACATTGCCGCTGTCCACAAAGCCCGCCGTGCGCCCGACGTGGCCTAGATTTGTGTGGCCCGTAACGACATAAGGACCGCGACGCATGGGAACGTTCTTCCAGGACTTGTGGTACCGTGCACAGACCGCCCCCGGCGACACCTGGCAGTGGTTCAATGAACTTAGCCGCGAAGAGTGGCTGGTGGTGCTCACCGTGGTATGCGCCTGCGGGTTTGTGAGTTTACTCGGCTTTCGCCGCACCAGCTTGTAAGCTCGAAGCGTATTCTTCCCCGTGAAAATGGAACGCCAATGATCACTGGCTGGCTCAACATCGTTTTGATGGCCGCTCTCGAAGCAAAACTCGATCCGGCCAATTACATTTACATCAAAGGGACCGATCTTGCTCTGATCGGATTGCCGGTCACCGTGGCAATGGGAGCGGTGGCGCTGATCGGTTACATGTTCGGCCAGCGTACGCGCACGAAGATGATGGCGGCGCTCGACGAGCGGCGCCAACAGGAATTGGACAGGGCGGCGCGAATCGCCTGGCAACTGGAGCACATTGCCACGAACCTGCGGAAGGACCTGGCGAGCCATCATTCGCAGGTCGCCAAGTTCAAGCGCTGCCTGCGCCGGACAAGGGATTGCACGACGGATGCGGGCTGGGAGCAGCTTTGTGCCGACGCCGAGGCAATACTCGGCCCCACCATGCAACTAGCACATCAGCTTAGGTACGCATACGATCAAATCCGCCAGCAGTCCGAAGCGCTGGAAACGTTTACGCAGGGCCGGACGGATCCGCTCACCGGCGTGGGCAATGGCCGGGCGCTGGAACAGCAGCTTCGCGTGCTGCTCGCGACGGCCGCGCGCGGCGGCAGCCAATTCTGCATCGCGCTGGTGAGTTTGGACAGGCCCAAGGCAGACTCCGCGGGCGGATCGCCCGGACCCATTCTGCCGATGCTGCCGAAGTTGGCCGCGGCCATCCGCGCCTGCATGCGCGGGCCGGATTTTGTTGCCCGTTACGGGGATGAAGAATTCGTCGTTGTCATGCCCAGCACGACGTCAGCCGGCGCCACTGTGTTCGGGGACCGTTTTAGGAAGCGAGTTTTGCAGGATCTGGGCACGTCGGTTTGCTGTGGGATCGCGCAGGTCCAGAACGGCGATGACTCGCGGACTCTGTTCGCGCGGGCCGACTCGGCCCTGTACAGCGCCAAAGCCGCCGGGTCGAACCGGCTGTTCGTTCATACGGGCGCGCACATTCGTGAGCACAACCCACCTTCCGCTGCAAGCAATCTCGCGAATTCGCACCCGGCGAATTGCAATTCTAACGGGCCCGCCGCGAAATCACCGGGCGGAGACGCGAGCGCATCAGCCGACGCCGGCAACGACGACAAACGGCCGAGCGCCAGTACGACCGCCTGAACTAGCGGTTTTTCTGCGATCCTCCGCCATATTTCTTCGGTAAGTTGACGCTCAGCGAGCCGTTTCCTTACCATCATAGACGCGGGCGCTGCAGAGGCCGTCGGTCTCTATGTCGCAGCGCCCGAGTCGATCGTGCCTGGGCTTGCCGGAAAGGAGTGGACCATGCCGCTGTTTGAAGTTGAGACAGAGAACCACATTGTCATCACGTGGGCCGAGGACGGCGACGCCGCTTCCGCCGTTGTGGGCGACGCCTATCCGCAGGAGCACGTGATTCGACTTACCAAGCGGCCACGCGATACGTGGGTGATTTCCAAGAGCGCTTTAGGCATCAGCGGCAAGATGGACCCCTGCCACTCGGCGCGCGATTGCCTGGCCATGGCGGAAGGCGATAAGGTACACGCCATTCGGCTCTATATGCAGAAGACGGGGGCGGATCTGGAGCAGGCGCGAAAAGCCATCGAGTCGAATATGGTAATGGGCTGGTGAGCGCTGGCCGAACGAACCGGACGCTAGCCACCCAGGGGGTACCCGCCGGCTGATCGGATTAGCCGTAGGGCGCTAAGCCCTCGGTTTTGAATGGCGTCGAATCAATACGTCAATACGTGCCGATACCGCTGCTCGCGGCCGGCGTGGCAGCCGGGGCCGATGATGGGCCATTCGTGCCGGCGGGTGAGACAGGCTTGGCGGCTGCGGGTAGCGCTGCGAGTTCGATGTGCTGCGAAGCACCGGCGCCCGTGTAATCCGAAGTACCGCCAGGTCGATATTTTCCCACTGGTGTCGATATTTGGACCGCAGCCGTCGTAACTGGCGTCACGGCAATCGCATTAGTCCCTGCAGTCGGCTGAGAAGCGGCCGGCGCTGGTGAACTTGCGAAGGCGGCCTCCGGCGCGCTTTTGTTCAAAGCCGCCACAGAGTTGCTACTTCCTGTTTCCTGCGAGTTATTTGCCGCGACCGTAGGCAAAGCGTACCGGTCCGCTAGAGGCTCGCTCGTCGCGGCCGTTGACGGCGCGTTCGTAAATTCAGGGTATGCCGGATCGACCTGGGCAGCCGAATTGCTTGCGCTCGGCACCGCATACCGGTCGTCTGAGGCAGTCGCAGTGCGCAGCGGATTTTCCACGGCCGGCTGGAACTGTCTCGATGTTGCCGCATAGAGCGGCTCACTTGATTTGTAACCGTTGGGATCATACGGGCCAGACGGCGGTACGCTGGCGATTGCGGCCGCGGGCGTCGTCGGCTGCGACACAGGCGAAGTGCCGGACACCGCCGGGTTCGAGCCTGGCGTCGTAAGGGTCATCGGGTAGTTGGCAAGCGGCGCGTTGGCGAGCGTGGCGGCCGATGATGCCGGGAGCGAAGGATTGGGTGCGTTTGTCGGCGTCTGCGCGGCCGCCAGATTCGCGGCCGACGGCGATGATGCCGGTTCCAGTCCGGGAACTTCAACGGCGTGTGGAGTGGCGCTCTCGGAGGGCAGCGTCGGCGCAGCCGACTGGGCGACCGACGAAGTGCCGTCGTCGCGATTCCACCAGGCCCATCGCGACGCCGATTGGCAGCCAGCCGATCCTGCGGTCACGATGCTGGCAATCACCAATGTCCAGATGGCTTGACGAGTCATGACTACGCTACCTCGGCACGTGACGAGCATTAGTAAGATTCTGCGCCGTGCCGATCGCAACAGATTTCTTATTCGTTGCCGACATCGCAACCGCGTGAGCGGTTCGCTACCCGAGTCTTCCGGCTAGGCGCTTCTTAACGAATCTTCGGCGCGCCGCGAGCAGGACGTTGATGGAAAAGTTCGCGTGGCCGGATGCAAGCGCCAGCACTCGACGGACGTAC
>DATFGJ010000250.1:0-6902 GCA_035249585.1 Lacipirellulaceae bacterium | reverse complement strand
GGATTGGTCACGCCGCCTGGGGCAGGCAGCTCTGCTGCCGTTCCGGAACCGGGCGCGATGGTGCTGGCGATGCTGGGACTCTCGATCCTCGGCGGGTATCGCCGACGATAACGCTCCACGTTTAGGAGGCAGATAACTCGATGCGTGCGAGGTCTCAAGTCAGGTCCGGGAATGCGGCGAGTCTTGGATTTACGCTCGTCGAGCTCCTCGTAGTGATCGCCATCATCGGCATCCTCGTGGCCCTGCTTTTGCCGGCTGTTCAGGCGGCGCGCGAAGCGGCGCGGCGCAGTCAATGCAAGAATAACGTCAAGCAGATTGCGCTCGGCGTTTTGCTGCACGAAGATACGCACGGGTTTCTGCCCTCCGGCGGCTGGGGACGCTTCTGGACCGCCGACACCAATCGAGGCTACGGCGAGGACCAACCCGGCTCCTGGATCTTCAACATTCTCACGTATGTCGAAGAAGCCGCCTTGCACGATCTGGGGAGCGGCCTTGGGCCCAGCTCGGCCGGCTTTCGCGACGCGAGCATTAAGCTCCATCAGTCGCCGCTGCCGCTGTTTCACTGCCCAACGCGCCGCACAGCGCGCACGTACACGTCGTCGATGGCCGGCACATACGTGCAAACCTGGCTCGCGGCGGTCGCCCAAACCGGCGGAGGCGTTGTCAAAAGCGACTACGCCATCAACACCGGCGACGCCAAAGAATTCGACACGTTTCGGATGTACGAGGTCCCCGACTATGCGACCGCCGACGGCAGCGCCAGATGGACTAGAACATCGTTCTGCACGCCAGACCCGAGCGGCATGCGCGGCGCGAATGCCGACCTGCCATTTTGCCAAACTGGTGTTTCCTACTATCGGAGCGAAGTGACGCTGGCCCAAATTACCGACGGCACGGCGAACACGTATTTGGTCGGCGAGAAGTATTTGCGCCCGGAGTCGTACGAGGGCGCCAAGTCGCGAGCGGACGACCCTGCTTCATTCGACCTTGGCGAGAATCAGTCGATGTACACGGGCTTTGAATGGGATAACCATCGCGTCGCGGTGAACCCTGACCGCATCGACCCTGCATCCGGCGCCGGCGCTGCCGGCGCTGATTACTATCAGCCAAAACAAGACAGAAGTGGCTTACTCAACGAGGGCGCGTTCGGGAGCGCCCACGCCGGCGGGTTCAACATGTCGATGTGCGATGGATCGGTGCACAACGTTTCGTACGATATCGACTCAAAGGTGCATCGCTGGCTCTCGCATCGGTTCGACGGCAATGTTGCGTCGCTTGAAACCGCGCAATAGCGCGCACCGCGCATGGGTGCCACTGGCTTTGCCAGTGCCTGTCGCGAATTATCTCGTTGCTAACGGTACGTGCCGAGCGCGCCGCAGCTTGTGCGTATGGCGCGAATCTGGAAAGTCTGAGTAAAAATCGTGCGGCCGCAAGGCCCTGGCTTTCAATGCACTGGCGGAGCCAGTGGCACCATGAGCGTGGTCGCAGGCAATTGGCATGGGTCGAGTGCGCTACTTCGTTGACAAAGCGTAAACCACGCGCCGGTTCGCGATCTCGTCAACGTCCTGCGCCACCTCCTGTCCAAGCACGGTCGCTTGATTATACTTCGCCGGAATTGTTTCTTTTCCGCCAACGACCTTTGAAATCTTCACCTTGTAGATGCCATGCTGCATGCCGGCTGGCCACGTCGGATCCGGTCGGTCTTGCTCGGCGATCGTCGCACCCCCGACGCCGGCCGAGGTCGTCGTGCAGCTGGCCGGCTTGACGTCCTCACCGAGGAACGCTTCCGGCTCAAATGTCACGAGCGCGTCCGCAAGCGGGCGGCCGTTGAGTGTCACTCGAAATCCGAAAGACATCAGGCCGATTCCCGCCTCTTGCCATTGCGCGATGCGCGCCGCCACCTCATCCGCATCGACTGCTTTATCTTGATTGGAGTCGAGGCGCGGCAGAGCCGCCTTCAACCCGGGCGCATTTTCCAGTTCCTCGCCGGCGACGATGCCGTCGCCGTTGGTGTCGTATTGCGCCATCGCCTCGCGGCTGGCGGCGGCGGCGCTAATGCTGGGCGGACGCACCGGCGACGGCCCTCCGCCACACGAGCATAGTTGCACCGCGCCGAACGAGATGAAAGCCGCTGCGGCCACTCGCCAACGCCCATTTGAGTGGTGAGGAGTATCCATTGGTGCCATAACCGCTCCTTGAAATCGCAAAATTGAAATCCTTCCGCCGCTTGGGCCGCTCAAACGGCCTGTTAAACCGCTTGCATAAAGGCGATTGCCAATTCATCCTTTTGCGCATACTCGCGAAACGCCTGCGCACTATTAGTGCGCGGTTTTTTCTTGTCACAAGTATAATCGCGCTAGGCGATCGTTCCCAGCGCTTACACAGCACGCGGACCTTGACCGCGGGCGCTGCCGAGTTCGCCACGTGAACAGAGATTCACTTGCACGTGCGACACACCACTCGGCGCACGATCCACAGCGAACACCTTGCACGCAGGAATTTCAATCTCATGAAGCGTTTCTTATCGCATCTTGTGGCGGCGCTTGTTGTGACAGCCGGTTGTGCGGCAATGACGCACGCTCAGGGCACGATGTACTGGGACACGAACGGCGCCGAACCGGGCGCGGGCACCAACTCGCCCGAGCCAGGCTTTACGGACGGCGTCTGGGGCACCGACAATTTCTGGAGCACTGATGCAAACGGCACCGCGGCGACAGGCGCCTGGACCCCCGGCGATCACGCCGTCTTCTCTGCCGGCAGCGACGCGATGGACGCGTTCATCGACATCACCGAGACGCAAACAGCCGCGTCCGTAACAATTGAAGACGGAATCGTTATATTCGGCACCGGAACGGTCGACACGGGCGCCGGCACGGTCACGATCAATCCCGGTGCGACCTTGGATATCACCGCCACCTCGCGGCTGAATCTAACGGGCGGCAAAGTTGTGCTCAATGGCGGAACGCTATTGAATTCCAACCCTGCCGCGGCGCCCGGTGCTGGCTCGTTCATCGGCAGTGGCGGCGGCGCAAAAGGACTGGAAATCAACGGCATTGGGTACATCGGGTTCGATAACCACGATAACATCAACGACAACGCGGTCTCGATCTTTTATGGCGTCATCAGCGGTGTGGGTGGCACCGTGGACAACGGCGGCGCCGGAACCTTGGTCAAGGTCGGCCCTGATCAGATTGGCATAGCCGTATCGAACCAGGGCGGCCAGCATAGCCAAAGCCTATTCACGTTCGCCAAGTTGGAAGTCCGAGAAGGCGCCTATCGGCTTCGCCATCAGAATCTCGATAACACCGTCAAAGAAACGGCCTTTGGCGCAGTGCCACTTACTGAATTGCCGGACGCCATCACGCTCAACGGCGGCGGCATCGGCAGCAACACCACCGTTACACTTCACGCCAATCGCGGTGTCACGATCGGACCCAACGGTGGATATTTCGATCACGGCGCCGGGGCGAGCTTAGTTATCCCCGGGCCAGTGAGTGGTTCGGGCACCCTTTCAATTGGCAGCCCAACGTCAACGTCCACCGCAAACGTTACGTTCACGCTAAGCCATCCGAATAATGTGACCACGTTTACTGGCAATGTGCAGGCTATTCGCGGCGTGCTGCAACTGAATTCGTCTTTGACGACGCCCAATTTCAAAAGCGTCGATCCGGCCGCACCAGGAGGCCCAGTGCCCGGCGCCTCAAGCGTGAACGTTGCCGCCGATCAGACGTTTACATTCGGCTCTGATGGTCAAGATACGACCTTCAACGGCAATGTGCGCGGGGCAGGCACCTGGAGGAAAGTTGGCGCTGGAACTACAACCTTCACCGGCACCGTCACCGGAAACACTCACACGGGCGACACCCGAGTTGAAGGCGGCACGCTCAGCATCGCCAATCCATATCTCGCCAATGGCGGCGACATCTATCTTTCCACAGGCGCCGCGCTCAACCTCACGTTCACTGACACCGATACCATCGATGAGCTCTTCTTCGACGGCATGGGGCAGCAGATGGGCCTGTGGGGCGCCGTGGGCAACGCAATGGCTCAATTCACGACGCCTCTCATTACCGGCACGGGTTTGCTGCAGGTCAGCACGGGTCCATCGCTTGGCTTGCCTGGCGATTTCAATGAGGATGGCAAGGTGGATACAGCAGATTATGTCGTCTGGCGCAAGACCGGCGGCTCGCAGGATGGCTACGACGATTGGCGCGAGAACTACGGCCGCACGTCCGGAAGCGGAAGCGGTTCGTCGCTGAACGCCGGCGCAGTGCCGGAGCCTTCGGCGATTGCACTGGTGATCCTCGGCATTTCGGCCGCTGCCTTCGCTTGGCGAAAGCGCTAGGAAGCCGCGGAATCGGCGTGGGAGACGCCTCCCACAATCATTTTTGGCCAGGCGCAACGGCGTCGGTGTCCATTGCGCGATGATGAGCCACGCGGGTTGATAAGAATACTTTGCGGCCTATCGGCAACCGGCCGTTTTGCGCTAATGCGCGAAAGAACTGCGCGTCCTTTTCGTTGAAACGGTTGCTTGCCAGGGCGTAGAATAACCACGGGCACTCGCGTTTGGCTCTTCTTCCTCCATGCGCCTTTTTCTGCGGGCGGAATAACCGTGGGAGGTTTGACATGATGCGAAACATTTGTGCAGCACGACGCATTCCCGGTCGGCCACAGCTTGTGTGCCGCAACTTCGTTCCTGCCCGCGCGGCGTTTACGCTTGTTGAGTTGTTGGTCGTCATTGCGATCATTGGCATTCTCGTGGCTCTGCTTCTACCGGCCGTTCAGGCGGCACGCGAAGCGGCGCGGCGGGCGCAGTGCCAGAGCAATCTCAAGAATGCTGCGCTCGCGGTGCTGAACTACGAGTCGCATCACAAGATTCTTCCCATCGGGTCGGTTTTTCCCGCAAACGCAGCCGGAGCCGTGCCTAACATACCAGGAAACCTTGATTTCCGAGAGAGTTGGACTGTATTCATCCTCCCCCAGCTCGAGAATCAGGCGCTATTCGATTCTCTGGTGTTTAAGCATCCGACGACCGGAGCGCCAATCCCGATGCGCGACGCTCAGAATATCGATGAGCGCGGCACGCCGCTGCCGATCATGCTCTGTCCGTCGGATCAGTACAACCAAGTGAAATATCAAGGCGGCCCGGGCGGCGCAAATTGGGCCCGCGGCAACTACGCAGCCAACGTCGGACTAGGCGCGCTTCACCCGTTGCCGAGGTTTCCTGATCAACCTGCGGGAATTCTGGGGCCGAATAGCTGCGGTTGGAATGGCGTCGACGCCACGACTGGCAAGAAATGCGAGGGGCAGCAGTTCTCGCGCGGCGTGATGGGCATCAATGCGTCCTCGACTCTTCAACAAATCACCGATGGAACCAGCAAGACCATCATGCTTGGAGAGATCCGCGCCGGGGTTGATGATCGCGACCCGCGCGGAACTTGGGCGTTTGGTCATGCCGGTGGAAACCTGCTGGCCTTTCATGGCTGGGGCAGCGACGGCAACGGCCCGAACTTCTGCGGCCCAAATGCGGACGACGTCGGCGGAAACAACTTTGATTGCGCCAGCCCTGCCCTGCGAAATGAGTGCATGCCGTGTTACGGTGGACAAACGGGCAGCGCCTTCAATGGAGCCACGACTCGCAGCATGCACATGGGAGGCATGTTCGTGGCAATGTGCGACGGCAGTGTGCAGTTCATCAGTGAGGACATCGAATCGGGCGGCGCAATGGGCGCCTGCTGCAAGGCTTGGGACCACTTGATGCTCAGCCAGGATGGCGGGGCACTGACCGTCACGGGTGGCACCGGCCGTCCCGGGCGGCCCTGATCGATAATTGGCCGTCGCGCCAGGCCGCTTCCGGGCAGTTGGCTGGTCGCGAATTTTTATCTGCGAAGTTTCCATGATCCGTATCCTTCAACGCGCCTACCCGGTTGTTCTTACGGGAATCACGCTGGCAATCACCGGTTGCGGCTCCCGCGAGTCGTACGAGGTGAGCGGCGTTGCAAAATACCAGGACGGATCTCCGATAACCGGTGCGGTGCGCATCGTTCGGCTGGAACCGGCGGCTGATACGACGGCCACCCTTCGCAAAGTCGCCTCGGGTTATCTTTCCGAGGACGGCTCGTTCGAAATGTTTACGCGCAGACCCGGTGATGGAGTGGTTCCCGGCAAGTATGTCGTCACCTTCACGGTGATGGACAAAGCGATGGGCGGCAAATCGCTCATCCCTGCGAAGTACAATAACGCCGAGACCTCGCCGTTTGAGCTGGTGGTCGACGACGACAAAGACGGCTTGGAATACAAACTCGACAAATTGTGAGGCAGAAGCTATTAGCTATTAGCTGTTAGCTGTCAGCTTTCGGAGTGGAGCATGGGTTTTCAATTCAACACGTCGCGTCGCTTGCCGCGCGGTTTCACGTTGGTGGAGCTGCTCGTCGTCATCGCGATCATTGGCATTCTGGTTGCGCTGCTCTTGCCGGCCGTGCAGGCCGCCCGCGCTGCGGCGCGGCGTACACAGTGCCAGAACAACCTCAAGAACATCGCCCTGGCGGTGTTGAATTACGAAACGACGAAAAAGGAGCTGCCGGAGGGAAGTCTGATCATCAACTCAGGTGGAACATCGACGCCCAGCGGGCTTGGCTGGCCCGTGTTGATCCTTCCCTACATTGAAGAGGGCGTGATTAGCGAGGAGGCACTCGACATATACTTGAACGCCACCAATCCCGATGCCTACGGAGCCGCAATGGACGGGCTCAACAGGTTGCTGCCCGCCTCGTACCTGTGCCCAAGCGATACCGACCTGCCGACGCAGACTGAGAAATTCCTCACGCAAGACCGCCGGGCCATGAGCTACGCCGGTGTGAGCGGTTCCTATTTCGCTCGCACTGGAGATTGCTCAACGAACA
>DATFGJ010000249.1:0-5131 GCA_035249585.1 Lacipirellulaceae bacterium | reverse complement strand
CTCATGTGGCATAGGAATCTCTACTCCATCAGCGTCGGGTTCGCGCGCGATGCGAAGCACAATCGCGCGCGAGTTGGCGCCGCTACATCCACAAGCGCCGAGGCGCTACGTGCCTGAAATGGCTGTCGAAAAGTCGAAATGCAGAAAAGGTAGAAGCCGCTTGCCGCACCGAGACGATGGGCGGCGGAATCGTAGTGGCCACTTAGGCCACTCGCAAGGCCAGATTCATGGGGTCGGCGATGTTCCCCGGGGCTCAGTGAACCCAGCTGAGGTTGCCTCCAGGAGGGACGATTTTCAGGCGTCGGTGCCTTCCGCAGGATGGCCGAACGGCGCAATTTGTGACGATCCGCGCCAATCTCTTGGTACACGGTACTCAGTACTAAGTACAAATGCCCCAGTGGGTTACGGCTAACCTCAACTCGAAAAGATCGCTTGGCCAACCATTGCCAACTTACGAATTATTGATATCTACTTGACTAATAACTCAATATTATTTACGAATATCATGTCTGATGATCAATAAACTTAAGACCCGAATCCATGTCCGCCACGAACCAGTGCCCCTATTGCCAGCAATTAATGGCCGTCAGCCGCATGACGTGCCACGACTGCGGCGTGGCCATTGAGGCCGCATTCGCCAGCACTCGCTTAGGCAGTCTTCCCAGCGAGCATCAGCGGTTCATCGAGATCTTTGTGCTCGCCGGCGGCAACCTCAAGCAGATCGCCGAGCAAGCGGGCGTGTCGTATCCAACCGTGCGCTCCCGGCTCGACAAAGTGATCGAATCGCTGCGTCAGGAGATCGCTCGCACGCAAGAGGTTCGCGGCACGATTCTGGACGGAATGGGCGCCGGCAAGCCGCCGGCCGACGAGGCCGCACGAATCATCAAGGCTGTGTAACGCAAGAGGAACACTAATCAGGTGCCAAGCCATGAACGAAGTTTCAAAACTGCAGCCGCAGGAGCGCGAGCGTGCCAACCAGGACGAGGACTCATTGCTGGAAATCGCGCTGCACGATCCGGACCGGCTGCTGAGCGATTCGCTACGCGTGGATGAGCGGCGACGACGTACGCGCCGCATTGTTTCTTTCACCCTGATAGCAGGAGGAATCGTTATGGGAACCATTTTGGTGGCGGTGCTGGCCGGCTGGCTGACAGTCGCCGGGCAGGAGGCGGGCGACTCGTCGGCCGGCCAGCCGCAGTCGGGCGGCGCGACGGCGACCGGCCCGCAGTCGCTCGATGAAGATGCCCGCATCGAGCGCGGCGAGGAGCTGACTCAGCAAGGCTGGCAGCTTTGGCAGGAGCGCAAGCTGGGCGAAGCCGCGGCCAGGTTCGAGGAAGCGGTCGCCATGGATGCCGAGAATGCCAATGCATGGAACGGGCTTGGTTGGGCGCGGTTCAACGGCGGCGAATCGGAAAAGGCCGTGCCGGCGTTTGAGAAGTGTGTCGAGCTGGAGCCAGAGCATCCGGCCGGTCTCAACGGGCTCGGCCAGGTGTACCTGAGCTGGGGCGAGTTCGAAACGGCCGAGAAGTACCTCACGAAGGCGGCCCCCAAGGCCACGGCCGCGCACTACGGCCTGTCGCGCTTGTACTTGCTCACCGGCGACTACGAGAAGGCGCAGCGCTGGATTCGACGCGCACTCCGCGGGCAGCCGGGTGACGAGACGCTTAAGGCGATGCTCGTCGCCGCGCGCAAGAAGGAGATTCCGGCCGAATTGAAGGTGCAGATTGAACCGGTCGGCAAGCCCCAGAAGTCGCCGTCCAATGACGCGGCCGCGGCCGGCTGGCGCTTGTTCAACGAAGGCAAGTTCCGCGCCGCCGAGCGCAGCTTCAAGCGCGCCTTGGCGAAGGATCCCGAAAACCTGGCCGCGATGAACGGCCTCGGTTTTATCCTGCTCAACTCAGGCCGCACCTCGCAGGCCAAGGAGTACTTCGAAAAGTATCTCAAAGTCGAGCCGGAAGCACCCGGACCGATGAACGGGCTGGCTCGCTGCCTGAAGGAAGAAGGCAAGGTCGACGAGGCGATCGCGTTATGGGAAAAGATGTACAAGAAGTACCCCGGCCCGAACGCGGCCGCAGTCGGCTTGGCAATGGCGCACCTGGAGCGCAAGGAGCACGCCAAAGCGCGGCCTTACTTCGAGGAGTTAGTCAAATCGCAGCCTGACAATGAGGAGTTCAAAAAAGGCCTTGAAGCGGCCAAGCAAGGAGGGACGGCAGAACAAGACTAGCCGCTAAATAAAAAGGGCGGCCGGCGACGCACCTGGCAAGGCACCTAACCGTTGGCACGACAGGGCCTACGCCTCGCGCATCACCGACCACCGCGTAGGTCAGGCTTTCCAGCCTGACTAATTGAAAGCCGAATAAGCTTTGCGTCAGGCTGGAAAGCCTGACCTACAGTATAAGCCGCCGCGTGGTGATCGCAAACGCGCCGCGCGGCGGCATTTCACTTCCGCGCCACGACGCGGTTGAAGTGCAGCTGCACTTCGCCGTCCACCACGCGGCGGACGCCTTCCACCAGGCAATGCGGCTCGTTGTCTTCTTGGCCGCGGCGGATGATTTCGTCGCGTGACATGCCGGGCGGCACCGTGAATGTGGACTGATAAATGATCTGGCAGCCCGCGTCGAGCTCCGGCACGATAAAGTGGCAAGTGGCGCCGTACGTCAGCATCCGGCTGGCGAACGCTTCGTGGTAGGGCTGCATGCCGGGGAAGCTGGGCAACAGGCCATGGTGCAGGTTGATAATCCGTCCGCCTGCATATTTCCAGCAGCTGGCCGCCGGCAGGATTCGCATGTAGCGTGCAAGCACAATAAAATCGACTTCGTGCTCGTCGCAGAGCGCGATTAATTGCTCATCATCGGGCGTGCCGTCGGATTTGCCGGCGCGCTCGGCGATGTTGTACCACGGCAGGCCAAATTGCTCCGCCAGACCGCGGCATGCGTCACGGTTGCCAATCATGAGTTGGGCGGCTGCCTTGATTTGGCTGTCGCGAATTGCCCGCAAAAGTGCGAGCGCCGGCTCCGGCCGGTAGGTGACGCAAATCGCCAGGCGCGGCCGGCGGCCGACAATCTCCGGCGTCCAAGTGCGGATTGAAAGCTTGGTTCGCCGAGCGACGTCGTTCATCGCCTGCCGCAACTCGTCGAATCGCTGCGGCTCGAGCTCGATCCGCGTGAGCATCGAGAACACCGACTCCTCATCGTGGTCGTACATCTGGATTTCGGCGATGTTGGCGCCCATTCCGGTGACTGAATGCACGATCGGATCGGCCAAGCCGCGGTTATCCGGGCCAACGGCAGTGATGACGACTTGCATGGCAGCGGGGTCGGGAGTCTTCAAGGGGCGCGGCGAGATTTGCCGCGAGCTTTCTCCACTAAGCTTACCAGAATCTGGCCGCGCACGACTCCCGACCCCTTCACCGTTGCAACCTTAAGGAACCTCAAGGGGTCGGGAGTCGTAAGCGAGCACATTTTTCGTAACGCAGTGAATGTCATGGCACTGCGGCGTCGCGGTGCGTATTGAAGACTCCCGACCCCGACTGGTTCCCGAAGAATCGGAATAATCCGCGCAGCCGCGCCTCGACGTCACGGGAAAGTTGCTCCCAGCGGCTGGCAACCTACGTTCTTGAAGGCGGAGAATTGGGCCAAAATTTTCCTTCAAGACTGACTTTAGCCATGACGGATTCACGAACTTTCGGTGTCGGTGGTCCCGCCACGCGCGGTGAAGATGGTCGCCTCGACGCCTTGCTGGACCGCATTCACGAATTGACCGTAGCCCAGTCCAAGCCGGCGCGGCGCCCGGAGCCCGATCCGGCGCCTGAGCCGCCATCCGAGCCGGTGCCGGCATCCCAGCTGGCCGCGACTGGGACGAGCGACGTTTGGGTCCCGATCGAGTCGGACACGCTCGCCGGCTCGGGACTCACCGATGGCGAGGTCGAAGCGCTGATTCTCAAAACGCTCAACAGCCGCGCGGAAGCGACCGGCCGCTACATATCCGATCACTTGAAGCTGGCGTTTCGCATCATCGATCCGCTCATGCACTCGATGAAGCACGACCGGCTGGTGGGTCATAAAAGTTCGGCCCCGATGAACGACTACGTGTACCAGCTCACCGAGCTGGGCCGTGAGCGGGCCAAGAAGTTTGCCGAGCAGTGCACGTACTTCGGCTCGGCACCGGTTCCGCTGCACGCGTACATCGAGAGTGTGCGCAAGCAGACGATGGCCGATCAGCATCCCACGGAAGACGATTTGCACCGGGCGTTCGAGGACCTCTTGATCGACAAGAAGATGCTGCTCAGGCTTGGTCCGGCGATCAACTCGGGCCGCGGCCTGTTCCTCTACGGCGCGCCGGGCAACGGCAAGACGAGCATCGCCGAGCGGATCACCAAGGCCTTTGGCCAGACAATTTGGATTCCGCGCGCCATTGGAATCGACGGCGAAATCATGCGCATGTTCGACCCCGGCATGCACGAGGAAATGCCGCTGCCGGCCAACGAAGGCCTGCTCGACAACCGCAAGATCGACCATCGTTGGGTGCGCATTCGCCGGCCGACGATCGTGGTGGGCGGTGAGCTCACGATGGACCATCTCGAGGTCACCATCAATACATCGACCAATGTCAGCGAAGCGCCCGTGCAGCTCAAGAGCAACTGCGGCACGCTGGTAATCGACGACTTCGGCCGGCAGCGCATGACGACCGACCAGTTGCTCAACCGCTGGATCGTGCCGCTGGAGAAGCGCTACGACTTCCTGAACATGGCCAGCGGCAAAAAGATTCAGGTGCCTTTCGACCAGCTGATCGTGTTTTCGACGAACCTGGAGCCGCGGGACCTGGTGGATGATGCGTTCCTGCGGCGTATTCCCTACAAAATCGAAGTCATCGATCCGGATGAGACCGCCTTTCGTGATCTGCTCAAGATCATGGCGCCGAAGCTGGGCGTCGAATATGATGAGGCGGCCGTCAATTATCTCATGGACAAGCATTACAAGGCCGTGAATCGCCCCTTCCGCTGTTGCCAGCCGCGCGACCTAATTCTTCAGATCCGCAACTTCTGCCGCTACACCGGCAAGCCGGCCAAGATGACGCCGCAGAACTTCGACTTCGCCGTCGAGAACTACTTCGCGGTGATGTAGAAGTCGAG
>DATFGJ010000248.1:0-3299 GCA_035249585.1 Lacipirellulaceae bacterium | reverse complement strand
TCACTCCGTACGCCGCAGTTTGAACGGCGTGAACTACTGTCTCGCCCTGCGCTGCGCTGCGGACCGAGTAGGCCGCAGTCTTACGTAGCGTACCAAGCCTAGTCGCAAGATCAATGATTTTCCTGCGAAAAAAAGCAGGCGGTTCGCGAAATGCGGAGCGGATTGGACGGCGCGGCGATAGCAGTATTTTGACGAGGACGCCGGCGGAGGCAGGGAACTACAAGCTCCAGCACTGCGCCGCACCAACAAAGCCCCCGACGCCCGCTGGCACAAGTATTTCGCGAGTCGCCGGCCGTCCTACTCGGTGCCGACCAGTTGCAAGCCGGGGTCGCGGGACACGATCTCTTTCAAGATTCGGATGAAGTCATCGTGTTCGCTGAGCCGATTGGCGCCCGACAGCTTTTCCCACAAGGTGCGATGCTTCTGGACCATTAGTCGCCACTCGCCGCGGTTGCTGTTTGAAGTTTCATCGTCGCGGTTGCCGCCGACGCCGACGAAATAGGCCTCGCCGTTACATTGCGCGTCGAAGTACCAGCCCCAATCCTCTTGGTCTGGCTCGGTCGCGGTCAATGCGCGTGCTCGCAGCCGCTCGACTAGCCAGCGCGCAGCATCATCGCCGTAACAGCATTCGTTGATGAAGTATTCGCGCGGCGCGGACAGGTTGAAGCGGTCGGTGGAAAAAATGAGATCGATTCGCGCAGTAGCAGTCATGTGCCTTTTTCTCGCGTATATAAAGGTCGCTCACAGCAAGCTTAGCACGCGGCAATGAGCTCGAGTTTGACCGCGGTGTGGCCGCGAACAGTTGATCGAAAGGCTCCGTAGCTCAGACGGGTGCAATTCGGGACCAACAGAAGATTGGGTGTAACGATAGCCGCGCGCACGCTATTTTGGCAGCAGGGAAACCTTTGATTGCGCTTCGGGCTATAATCATTCGCGTTCGGCAGACGCCCGTGCATGCGCTGCGGCCGAGATATGGTCTACTTGTTGGTATGTGAGTTGCACATTGGGTGTTGTGCGGACGTGTCTTTGTTCACGTTCGCCGGTAAATCAATTTCATCGAGGAGGATTCCTGTGGCGAAAAAGAAAACGGCAAAGGCGAAAACCACAATGGCCAAAGCGAAACGCTCGAAGAGGCAATTGAACGAGGCGCCGGTCGGCAGCGGAGCGGCGGTGAACGAGCAGGATCCAAAGCGGCGGCTGGGAAACTTTGGTGGGGCAGGGGAGCATCCACGCCAAGGCGGCCGGACATCCGGCATCGTCGGGCAGACGAAGCAGCGCGGGCGGACGGATAAGAAAAAGGCGAAGAAGAAGTAGCGGCCCGCGCAAAGCAATCGCCGCAAGAAAAACCAACGACGATTCCGACCGCGTATGGAGTCTGAATATGGAAATCAAAAGAGCGGGCTCACAGCCATCGCGCAACGGACCGGCCGAGTATTTTACCGGCTCGGTGAGGATTGATGCTTTGATTGACGCGGCGTCGCCGGCGCGGGTACGCGGGGCCAGTGTCACGTTTGAGCCGAGTGCTCGCACGGCGTGGCACATTCACCCGCTGGGCCAGACGCTCATCGTGATGAGCGGCTGCGGCCGCGCGCAACGCTGGGGCGGACCGATCGAGGAGATCCGGCCGGGCGACGTGGTCTGGTTCCCGCCGGGCGAGAAACACTGGCACGGCGCCGCGCCAACCACGGCCATGACGCACATCGCCGTTCAGGAACACCTCGACGGCAAAGCGGTTGAGTGGATGGAGCACGTCAGTGAGGAACAGTACCGGGGCTGATGCGGGCTGAGTTTCCAGATACCGGCGCTGGGCGTGGCGGCAGTTAATTGACACTTTTGCTCAGCCCCGCGGTCGTACCCTTCGCGGAACGCTAGCCGCAGGTCGGCATTTGCAAGAAAGCCGGCATAATGATTGAGATACGGCGAAATTGGATCCTTAAGCTTACAAACCGGGGCGAACTAGCACCGTAATACCGCGGTCTTAGTTCGCATCTTTATGCGTCGCCGCACATACGATTCGACGCAACTTTAACCGGCCTCCATGGGACGGGCATTTTGAAACCGGCGGGCCTCAGACCCCGGCTACAGTTCGTACAAATGAGGACATCGATGTCGGACAAATTGTCGGACGTTCGATGCGGCTACGACCGCTGGGCGACCGTGTACGATCATGACGCCAATCCTTTGCCGGCACTCGAGGAGCCGATCATGCGGCGGGCGATTGGCAATGTGCACGGCCTCAATTTGCTGGACCTGGGCTGCGGCACCGGGCGGCATTCGCTGTGGTTGGCCGGCCGTGGGGCGGCGGTCTCTGCTGTCGACTTTTCCGAGGGTATGCTTCATGCAGCGCGCCGCAAGCCAACCGCCGAACGTGTGCGATGGCTGTGCCACGACCTTCACGCACCGTTGCCCTTCGGGAGCGGCGAATTCGACCTGGTCGTGAGCTCGCTGGTGCTCGAGCACTTGCGCGAACTCGACAGCTTCTTCGCGCAAATCGCCCGCGTGCTGAAACCCGCCCGACGCGCCGTGATCTCAGCGATGCACCCGGCCATGTTTCTGCGCGGCAGCATGGCCCGCTTTACCGACCCTGACACCGGCGAACTCGTGCAGCCAGGAAGCATCGCGCACTCTATCAGCGATTTCCTGATGGCAGCAGCGCGCGCCGGTCTGCGGCTGACGCACATCGAAGAAGTCAGCCCGGATGCCGAGTTCGCCGCGCGCTACCCGCGCGCTGAAAAGTACATTGGCTGGCCGATGCTGGTGGTGATGCAACTTGAGAGGGAGTAGGCAATAAGTTGAATTAACGACTAACTACCAAAGTTCCATGAATTAGTCAGGTTCTCAAAATCGGCATCATCAAACTCCGTTTCGAACGCCGGCTTGTCGTCGAATTGGAATGCCGAGTCGCGCCGCGCCCGCTCAAGACGATCGCTGAGAGCCCCGTTGAACGTTTGCTCCGATCCGCCAGCCCACAGCAACAGGTCGACCACGGAACGTCGCTTGTTGAGCTCGCCGGCAGTCGACGCAAGGGACGCACGGTTCAGCCAATACAATCCGCCCGCGGCCGTTATCAGCATGATTGGCACGAGCACTGTGAGCCGGCGGACCGTTTGCTCCAGTCCGGAGCGCTGCGGTGGGGCGCGGCGGGCGGGCTCGTCGACTTCTGGTTCGACATTCTCTTTTGCATCGTCGAGATACCTGGCAGAGACAAGTTCCTGAGTACCGTATTGTCGTTCGTCGGCCATTCGCGAAGCCCCCGGCATCTGTTTTCGCTGGATAGATCCAAGCATAGGAAAGCATAG
>DATFGJ010000247.1:0-13238 GCA_035249585.1 Lacipirellulaceae bacterium | reverse complement strand
TTGTTGATCTCGGGACGCACAGCGCGCGGTCACGGCCTGGGCTTCAAGCGATTTCATTGACGGATGTCGTTTTGTGATGTTTGAATCGTTGCGACGGGGAGTGCGAAGAGACGGGCATCGTCGTAGGCGATGATTAGCTTACCGTTTAGGGCGAAACCGGCGACGTTATACGGCGAAATATATTGTCCTGAGTCGTTACCCGGCAACTTCCAGAGGTGCCGCTCTCGATCAGCAAGGTGCATTACTTCACCATAACGTCCCTCCTGACGGGGC
The DNA here is from genome assembly GCA_035249585.1 of Lacipirellulaceae bacterium. GTDB lineage: Bacteria > Planctomycetota > Planctomycetia > Pirellulales > Lacipirellulaceae > JABDGM01. The sequence goes on along the minus strand of DATFGJ010000247.1, from coordinate 12,965 downwards.
AAGCCAATCGTAAAGAGATGAAAGTCCGGCGACCAGGTGACGTTGGACACGCAACTAAACAGGCGATCTTTGCTCGACGTTCCGGACGAATCGGCCCGTACATCCCAGAATCGCTGCATGTGAACTCGGCCATCGGGAACGATGCCGACATATTGCTCGGTCATATCCAACCCGGACCAAGCCCGCTGGACTCCAGAAGCGCCGACACGCAGGAATTCGCCGCGGTTGCCTGTAAACTCGATATTTTCGTCCATGTAATCGCCCGTGAAGATTTGCCGGCGGCGAGTCTCCAAGTCATATAAGCATCCAGTCCAATTGCTGTAATAGTCGAAGCCGATCTGCTGGCGCCAAAATACAAATCGCTCGTCGGGGGACCACTTCATGTCGAAGCCGAACTCATTCTCCGGCAGGATTTCCTCATGGCGAGCGATGACATTGAACTCTCCGTCGAGGACTACCAGTTGTCGTGTGTCTTTCTCAACCCCGAGCCAGCGCTCGCTTGTCGGAGAGGGAGCCAGGTAGAGAAACGGCGTGGCGCGAGGAGCGTTCTTCGCGATATCCCAAATGAGCGCGCGCTCGCGGCCGGAATGTCGGACAAGAAATCGTCCGTCGCGTGTGATCTTGCCGCCGGGGCCGCGGCGCGTCGTTAGCGAGCGTTCATCGCTGGCGATGACTTTCGGCTCGCCGTCAAGCGGAACACGCCAAACGTGTGTCCGAGTCGCCTGCTGCGCGACATCATAGGAATGGACGCCGAAAACAATAGCGCTGGAATCCACGGTCCATTGAAAGTCGCCAATTTCACCCGTAACCTTGGCCTGCAGTTCCTTGTATTTGTCGAAGCTCCCAAGCGCGCGCATTATCGAATCCGGGCCTCCCCCACTACGGGTTTCGTCAATTCCCGCGAAGACGTGCGTCCACGTTCCCGGCACTTCTACCAGTTTGCGCGTCGTGCCCAATTCGACGTCGGCGAGGCAGACAAACCCACGACTCACGTAGGCGACATATTTCCCGCTTGGAGACGTGAGCGGAACAGGTCGCAAGTACATGACAATATTGTCGTCTAGCAACCTGGCTGCCGCTGGTAGCTCGTCTCCGTAGGCGAATTCGCATTGAGGCGGCGCGGAAACGACCAAGAGAATCGCCGGTGTCAGGCACGCAAACCTAATCATTGTCTCGTGCCTCATCGTTCGCGATAACGCTGGAAACCGGCAGGGAAAACAAAGTGGATCCCCAGCGGGCAATCAACCGCCGGCCGCCGTCCGCAAACGCAATGGGGTAATAGGGCGTGATATAACTCGTATCGCTTGCTGGGACGAATGGACTTGCCTTGCCGTCCCGGTCGACAAAGTGATAGTGAAACCCCGCCGCCAGTTCGTCCGGGCGCGGCAACGCGATCGCAAACCGAGAACCATCAGCAGTCCCAAGAATTGGCGGGTAGGCTCGGCCATCTCGAAAGTTTTGTGGTCTTCTCGGCGGTCCGCCGAATCGTATCACCTCTCGCTCGCGGTCAGCATCGTTTGCCAGGATGGAGATGTATGCGCCATAGCTGCCGTCACCGAAACCGTTGGGTGGGATCCCGGTAATTCCGAATCGCACGAGTTCGCCGCCATTGCCGGTGAAATAGAACCGATCGCGTATCACACCGGTACTAAGTTGCGACTTCTTTCCCGTCTCAAGGTCGATACGAAAGCCTTCCGTCTTATCGGACGGGTGTTCCAAATGGCTCAGACAAACCGTGTACCGTTCGTCTGGCGACCAGACGAGCTCGCATCTGCGTCGTTGATCAAAATACATTTCAAACCGCCGGACGATGCGAAAATCTTTATCCGCTATCACGAGCTGTCGCGTGTCAATCTCAACTCCCAGAAACCGGCCGCTTGTCGGGGATGGTACGAGGCAATCGTAGGGAGTCACGCGCGGCCGGTCAGCGAGCACGTCCCAAATGAGCGGGACGTACGCATCTGCCACGACGTATTTGCGGTCGGGGGTGACGTGGAAGGAAATTTGGTACTCATCTGGCACGCCAAATTCGCCTTCGATCACAGCAATCTCTTGGACGGCGCCGGTCAAAGACGCGTACATCACATGATAGGCGGCCACCATCGAGTTATCTCGAACTCGCTTCCGCACAGCGTAAACAACGCCGTCCTGACCAGGCGTCCAAGCCACACTGAATACGTAGTGCTTATCGAGATGCACAGGACCATAGAATGGGCGATAACCGGGATTGTGCGAAGAGGTGGCGGATTGCTTGCGCTGCTCTTCGTTTTCCGGCTCAGCAAGTATTGCGGTTATGGTGTTCGGCAGATCGGCAAGCTTTGAGGGTGGCCCGGTATCGACATGGCATGACCAGAGCGAACCCTTGCTGATGTACGCAATTAGCTTGCCGTCCGGTGAGATGCCGAAGCTGTGAGGATTAGCTATATCCCAGACGATGTCAGGGTCGAGAATCGTTGCGCCACGCGGGACGGCGATGGCTTGCGCGCCGGGTGAATTGCACAAGCTGGCAAGGAACAGTGTGACGGCGACAAGTTTCCTCGACATGTGCCGATCCTTCCATTCCGGCGCGCCGAGCGGCCTGGCGTCCATGGAGTTCTAGAAGCGTCACGCCGACGCCGTCCCGCAGGGGAGGGTGTTGATCGAGCACACGGCGAGCACCATCCAGTACCGGCCAGCGCACGGATGCGCCAGCGCACGAAAACGCGCGAAAAACTGCCTCGAATGGGTATCACACCCAATCAAAACTTCACTCCTGGCGGATTTGCGTGGAGAGATTGTACTTCACTGGGCCGTACTCATAGGTGGCCTCTGCAAAAAAGGCGACGTGACCCGATGCCGGCTTGTCGACGTGGGCCACGTACGCGCCGTCGCCATTTGCGGTGACTTCTCGTGATTCCCAGCGGTCGGGGCGGAAGTCCTTGTCGTCCGACTTCGCGACCCACAGGCGCACGCTTTGGGGCGCCGGCTTGGAGTGAACCATGAGCCGCATCCGGTCGCCATCATCGTCGTGTTGCCAGATCATGTTGGGCAGCGATTTGCCCTCGGCGACGTGTTGTGCGAAGACGGCCAGAGTGGTAAGTGCCGATTCCCTGCCATCATCCAGCCCATGGCCGGCGTTCGGCACGTAGAACACATGCTTCTCACCGACGAGGTCGTCCCAATAGAGGTTCAAAGCGTCGATGACCCAGTAGCGGTCGTTCGTGCCATTGATGAGCAGCTTGGGCAGCGACAGCTTGCTGCGATACGTATAAGGATCGACCCAGCGCCATAGTGGAATTTCCGGCTTCTTTTCCATGACGTCCACAAGGCCCTTGGAGGTGTAGTCGGCGATTTGTTCGCTATACTGGCCCCAGGTATCCATTTGATGCTTCATCTGCGGGCGGAAGTTCAGCGTGTCGATCACGATGGGGGCGATGCCGGCGACGCGCTCGTCGGCCACCGCGCTGAGCCACGTCGTCCAGCCGCGCTTCGAGCCGCCGGTGACGACGAACCGCTCGATCTGGGCGCCGTGCTCCTGCTCGGCGATTTCCTCGATGGCGTCCATTGCCCGCACGGCGCTTTTGACCATTGGGAATAGGAGCGGCCACTTGGGGTCCTTCGTGTCGAGGTATCGCAGGAACGTTTCGCTGATCAGGTCGTCTTCCGTGCGGTTGCCCAAGAGCGGCTGGTTGGGCACCTGGTGCAAGAAGGCGACCGGCATTTGCGCGAGCGTAGCCAGCTTGGCGCCCGTGGCGAGGTCTTCATCACGCGGCCGGCCGCCGTTGGTTCCGCCCGTGATGAACAGCAGCACGGTGTCGGTGTGCCGCACATCATCCGGCACGAAGGCGCTCATCGCGTGCTTCCAGGTGATTCCCTGCCAGACTTGGGAGGTGAGATCAATGTCGTACACCAGGCATCCATCGCGCTGGTTGGTCGCGCGGATCTTCCAGGCGAAGGCATCGTCTTTGGCTGACACGTAGTCTTGCAGCTGCGTCGGCAGCTCGGCGGCGACGGGCTCCTTAGTTATAGCGTAAGGAACACATGCGATCGCGAGCGTCGAGAATACGGTTGCAAAGAAAAGGGAGCGAGTCATGAAAACCTCCTGCATTGGAAGGCGTGTTATCAATCACGCGCTGTGAGAAAGTAACGGCGACTGGTTCTATTCGCCCCGCCATTAGCCGGAATTCAACTTACCGGCCTCGCCGGCAGGCGCCGAGCCATGAGCCTAGCACACCAACGACAAGGAATACGATGCTTGCGGGTTCCGGCACCGCGGCACCGCCGCCTAGTCCGGCCCCGCTGCCGGGTGGCCGGCCAAAATTGGCTCGCCAATCGACATAACCCTGCGGCCCGTTGATGTTTGTCTTGCGCCACACGACATAGTCCGCCGCGTCAACCGTGCCATCGCCGTTGTAGTCGCCAACGAGCGGCTGCGAGAGCGAAGCGCTGGCGACAAATGTGCCCGTGAACGTGACCTCGATATCGTCCCCCTCGCCGAGGATGAAATTGAGCGGCAAAGTGAGTGTGGCCATGCCACCTGACACAGAGTAGCTCCCCATCAAGGAACCGCAACGGTTCTCCGTACCTAGCAAGTCAGTGCAGTTCGTCCCCTCTTCGTCGGTGATCTCGTCGACGCTAGCGTCGTCGCCAAAGACTGGAGAATTGACGTTCGCCTCGTAGACTCCGTGCGGAACCGTGATCGCAATCCCAAAGGGATCGAACTGGCCGCTGCTCACGCTGATAGGATTGGCGTTCAATGACAAGATCGTGTCGCGGCTGGCAGCATAGAGTTGGCCGATCGCGCCGACGTCGAGGAAGAATCCGTAATTGGCTGGGGCCGCCGTGCCTGGATTGGCATCTCCGTCGATGTCTGGATCACCTTCTGAGCCGCCGCCCGGCTCGGGCAGCCAGTTACCGCTGTTGGCCGCAACTGCGTTAGCCGATACGAAGGTGATTGAGCTGGGGTTCGATAAATTATCGACGTCGACGGTGATCGTACCACTGTAAGTGGTGGTCAAACTATCGCCGTTGGGGTCTTGGGCGGCCGTATTGGCGTCGACGGCGCCAACATAACCCTCTCCGGTGAGCGAACTCGACTGTGGAATCAAATTCAGAACGAGTTGTTCGGCGCTTGCGGGCGAGGTCGAGATTACAAGAACGTTAACCGCAAGTGTAACAAGGATCTCGCGCATGCGCGACGCGGCACCACACGTCAATTTGCCCGGAATGGCGCTGGCTGGGCAGACGTCGAATTCTTTAGAAGTCAATCTCAACACGCCTCCTTGATCCAAATACGCGAAACGCCAGTCCATCGGATACGTTACGATTGCCGCCCTCGTCGGCCGGCGCTCAAAACGCCGGATACCCCCACGAGTGCCAGGCTCACGAGCGCGATCGACGACGGCTCCGGAATTTGCCCGGTGGCGACAAGCCGACCTGTGTAGACAATGGTCAAGTCGTCGTCGATGTCGGTAATGCTAATAGGAATCGTAAGCGTCGCGGTCGACCCCGAGACGGAATACGTGCTCGGCGTGGCGGACGCATTGGTGAGCATATTGCCGCTGAGATCGTCCTGGCCGGGTGGGTCCATGAAGAACGGTGGCAAATTGAACGCGAACAGGCCGCTGGCGACATTCAGCGTCTGCGTCGACGGAAAGGCGCCGGCGACGACGGGAACCGGGCCGCCAGTGACATTGAACTCCAGGTTGCGTATGGCCGCGTAGGCATTGCCGAGCGCGCCGCCGGAAACCTGCAAGCCGTAATTCGCGTTCTGGGCCGTGCCGGGATTTCCCGCGGCGGGCCCGCCACCCGCCTCCGGCAGCCATTGACCGGAAATCGATGCGACCGCGGAGCTACCCGAGATCTGAATCGATGTTGGCGCGAGGAGGTTATCGACGTCGATCGATATCGGCCCGCTATAGCTGGCCGTGAGGCTCCCGGGACCCTGCTGCATGGCAGGGATATTGCTGAAACTGCCGCTCAGGGTGATGGAGCTTTGGCTGCTATCAAGATTGAGCGTCAGTGGCGCGGCGCGAAGATCGCCTGTCCCCACAACGGTCAAGTACATAACCGTCAAAAGACCGGCATAACGTGCGGCAAACGTCGATTTCATGAGGCAGCTCTAGGTTGAAGTTCGAGCACGAATTCCAGCGGATCCAGGTGGCAAACTGTCCCAACAAAGTACGTATCTTCAGGTTATCAAACGCTGCAGGAAAATCGAGGATTTTCCGGAGGTTCCGTGGAGATTTTTCACTTATTGGCAAGCGGGGCAGGCGGCCTGATAGCGACTTAGTCGGCCGGTCGGCTTGAAGCCCCCCTGATTTTCTCGAGCGCTTCACGCGCATTTTGACTCACCTTGGGGTCCGGATCCGCGGCCATTTTTTCCAAGTGCGGAATTGCCTCGGCGGCCTGCGCCCCCAGCCTTCCCAGATTTCGGGCCGCCAGCATGCGCAGGCGAGCATCGTTTTGATTCAGAAGCTCGATTTGCTTCTTGGCGTCCAGCCAGGGCGCGTTCGGGGGAGGCGCGGCGGCCGGTTCCGAGCACCCGACAAGCGCAGCTGCCAACAACACGGCAGCGAGCAGCTTCCAACCTGGATGCGTCAACCGGCTCACGTGCTTGCACACTCCTGGATAACGGCGTGAAGGATTATTCAGAGCGCTTCGGCCGGAATGTCCTCGCCGCGAATTGTCGATAGCGCCCGGTACGTGATCATGTCGATGTCTTCGTTGACGAAGCTGACCGACCCGTCGGCACGCAGGAAATTACAGCCGCCCGAGTGATCGCTGCGGAAGTTGCTGGTGGAGCTTTTTCCGCCGTCGGCGCTGCTGCGGCAATCGTTGTTGAAGTAACTGATGACGTCCGCGTACGTATCGGTAACCGGATTCTTGTTCATCGGCTCCATCGTACATCCGTAGATGCTGGAGGCCAGCAAGCCGGCCGCAAAGAATGGCGTACTATTCGGCTCGGCGATGATCCAGGCATTCCAGGCTGTTGCCAAGTCACCACTGCCGTCGGTTTGCGGAGTTTGGCAGCCACGCAAGTGGCAAACGCGCCACCTGAGGTCGCCGCTGGCTTCGCCCATGGCGATTGTCTGCGAGCTGCCGTCGGTGATCTGGCGGAACGACGCTCCCCACTGGACGTCGAACACGCCACGCAGCTCGGGGGGAACCTTTCCGGCGCCGTGCTCGCCTTCGCGCTTAAACGTGATGCACCACGCATCGGTGGCGCCTTTGCTGAAGGCGTAATCGACCGTGCCGTAAATCCAATTGTCGACAATTCCCTGAATTAGCACATACTCAAGCGGATTGGGCTCGCCCGATGAAGGGCAGTTGAATATGGAAACGGGCGTTGCCGTGACATGTGCCGTTTGGTCCTCCCATTCCTCATCTGGATCGTAGAGACTTCGCAGCGATTCTTCTTCCAAATAGGGAAACAAAAGCGCATAGGCAGACGCATAAACGTCGGTGCCCTTGGCGATGCCGCCGGGCGGAAACTGATTGTGCGTGCTGTGATAGTTCTGCAGCCCGATCCCCAGCTGCTTGAGATTGTTCAGGCACTGAGAGCGCCGCCCCGCTTCGCGAGCGGCCTGAATCGCCGGCAAGAGTAGCGCCACAAGAATGCCGATGATGGCGATGACGACGAGCAACTCGACGAGCGTGAATGCGCCCGGCCCGCGGCAAGGCGCGAAGAATTCCATGCTGCGTCGCTGCGTTTTATAAGCCATGCCCTAAACCAGCCTCTCACCAAAGGTGACGCCAGATTCATCCATGGGCGCAACAAATTATGACGATTTGATTGTGCGCACAAAAACAAGTTCGCCTTCGAAGTCGCAGCTTATTCACCGCGACGCCGCAAACAGGCCAAAGTTACGACAGAGGCCAACGACATTACAATGCTGCTCGGCTCCGGCACCGCGGCAGCGCTTCCGGTTCCGCTGTCGCTCACGGTCTCGCCGAAGTTCCCCCGCCAGATTTCGTAATCGGCCTCGTCGATCACTTCGCAGTTCGACGTGGTATGGTTACAGTTGCCGCTCACTGCGCCGTTGGCGCTCATCTTGCCGAACGAAATTACCTTAAAAGAAGGTCCGGGTTCAAGCTGTGGGGATTGCTCCCCAAGCGTCGCGCGCCAAACGACGTAATCGGCCGCGTCGACCGACCCGTCGCGGTTGTAGTCTCCGGCCAGTGCCTCCTCGGCGCGAAAATTGTCAATAGCAAACAACGTTCTGAATGGACTTTCGGTATAGCCGAACACTCCCGAAGTTCCACTCGAGTATAGATTCTCACCACGGGAGATATCAGCAAAGGACTCGGCGACGACGGTACCAGTTCCAATTTCAGTCACCCGACCGTGGATAACATTTCCGATTACCTCCAGCATGAAACGATATTGTTTTGTCTGATCGAGGGTCACACGCTGCGCGCCAATGTCGTTGACATCGACGTTGGGGTCGATTCTGTACAATACCATTTCACCTTCGTTTGCATTGGCGATTGGATCAAAGCCGTAGGCATAACCGGTCAGGCCGCCGAAAGTGTTGTTGCCATTCGAACGCGCCATGATGTTCACGAACTCCGGACCGTTGGGCGGGGCGAAGGTCGTGTAGAACTCGACAAGGTCCATCGAAACTCTAACGTCCGTGAACTCAGGTCCTACGTGGCTTCCTACGGCCCCAATATTCTCGAAGCCATTACTGGGAGCGGACATGCGGTAAACGCCTGTCGAAGCGTCCCACGTCTGACCGGTCGACATTACGAAAGCGTCCAGGTGGGTCCACGCTGGATTTGCGGTGTCATTCAGATCGGAAAAATCATCGATGACTACAACGGCGCGCGTATTCGATGAAATGAAGAGCGCCAAGGCTGCCGCGGCGCTAAGGGTTCGAATCCGAGTTGCCATAGGAGCCATCCTCATCTGCTGCTTCCAAAAACCAACCGGGTCATTGCCGATCCAGGGACATAAAAAGGGGGGCACGGCCCTCATACCAGAGAACCGACCCCCAATTTACTCTTTATTCGATTTTCGATTCAACACAATTCGCTTTACGCTCAGCCGCGACGACGGTTCAGCGATATCAATGCTGCCCCGAACGCAACCAGCAGGCACGTTGCCGGTTCCGGCACCTGCGCGCTGAAATTGTCCCAGGTGACGTCGACCGGCGGAATTGGATTCTGGCTGTATGCAAACAGTCCGGAAAAACCGCTGGCGTGGGTCGCGTCGGTGGCAAAACGTTCCGCCACCATTCCGCCGCCGATCTCAAAAACCTGACCGTGCAGTTGACTGCCCGTCACATTCAGCACAAATCGGTAGTCCTTGTTGGGGTCGAGCGTGACCTGCTGCGCGCCGAGGTCCACGAGGCTGGCGCCGTTGATCCGATATAGCACGACTTCGCCCGCTCCGCCTGCCGCGTGGGGTTCATATGCGTAAGCGTAACCCTTGAGAGAATTGAATGCGTTGTTGCCATCCAGTCGCGCGCCAATGCCAAACGGGGCACCTTGTGCCTGTGGATCATCAAGGAAGCTCACGATGTCGGCTGCGACCTGGACATCAGTGAAAGATGGGCCGGTGTAGGCGCCCACGAAACCCAGATTGGAGAAGCCGTTGTTTTGGGCCGTCATGCGATATTGTCCCGTGGATGCGTCCCATGTTTGGCCCGTGGAGGCGACGAGCCCGTCGAGATGTGTCCAGTTGGGGTTCGCGGTGTCATTCATGTCGGAGAAATCGTCGAACACCGCGTTCGCAGTGTTTGGCCCGGCGGCCAGCAAAAAGGCCGCAACCAGCGGGATGACAAAGAGCGCGATGTGTCTCATTAGCGAACCTCCCAGAACAAGCCGCGATGGAAATCGAAAAGTTGCTGTATCTTACGATCAGAGTGGCGGCCCAGACGACGTACGCACGGGCCGCAGCTCCCGCCAACTTTTAGCCTAGGGAGAAGTAGCGGTTTCGTCCAGCTTTTTCCGCCGATTTGATGGAAAAATGGGGCTTTGCCGAGAAATGGCCAGACTGGGGTCCGGACCCGCGCTAGAACACGCCAGCGTCGATTACATTTCCGTCCTTCCGGTTTCCAAAGTTTTGATGCACGGTCGGATCCAGGTCGTAGCTTAAGAAGTGGACCGAACCGTCGCAAAACAGCGCCATCCAGCCACCGGAATGCGGCCCGCCAAAGCCCCATCCACCATCGCAGGAATCTTTCATTGGCGTATCGGGCAGCGGGGGGCATTTCGGAACGCCTTGGTTTTCGAACCCCGGAAACCACACGAACGTCGATCGCAAGTTGTCCTTGTCATGGCCGTTGTACATGCTTTGGTCGTCATTGGTCGGCACACCGTCCTCGTAATGATCGGCCTGAACGTTCTTCTCTCCTAGCAAGTATGTGTGCGTCGTGCCGTCGGTAATTTGATGGATCTTGACCTCGCTGCGCTGAAAAATTACGCCGGTCAGTCCATTGAAGGAAGGATCGTTTAGATTTCTTCGCCATTTGTCAATGAACGCGTCGCCAGAGAATTTCCAATCGTATCCCGCAGCCTCGGCAAGCGACTTTGGACCCTGATCCGTGCTTCTGCCCGCGTATGCGAAATCTCCAATGTTGCCGGCGTAATCTGTCTTGGCGGCTTGTGCCGGTTCATCGAGATTTGGATAGTCACGTTCGCCCATCGGGTACGCTTGCGGGGAACGCCTGCTGGGGCAATAAAACACGGAGACAGGGGTGGCGACCATTTGCGCGAGCGCTTTCCTGGAATTGGGGTCGGTGCACGCGAAGCCCTGACCAACTCCCCGACTAGCCGATTCCTCGATGTAACTTAAAAGCTGATAAGTCCAGGTGCCAGGCTGGTTTTTGCCGGCGCCCATGTCGGGGCATCCGACCCACCAGTCGCCCCAGCCGCCGGAGGGAAAGTACTTGTGCGTATCGTGGTGCATCTGACAGGCGAGACCCAGTTGCTTGAGATTGTTCTTGCACTGCGAGCGGCGGGCCGCTTCGCGAGCGGCCTGAATCGCCGGCAAGAGAAGCGCCACCAGAACTCCGATGATGGCGATCACGACCAGTAGTTCGACAAGCGTAAACGCAGAGCGTCTACGCTTGCTCACGAACCTGACTTCGGCGGACCCGGCACTCAGCATAAGCCGCTCGCCGGGTGCCGCAGTTGAGCCGAGCTTGTCGAAGGGGAGCTCGACCAGTGTGAATGCACGCCGATCGCTTTTCGAGTTTCGTTTCACCACGTTCTGTTCCTGAGCCCCAAGCCGATTGGGCTGCCGCTTTCGCATTTAATTGTAGGCAATTCGCACGACAAAGGGCAATCAGACTGCATGGTTCGTGCGGGGGGAGTAGTTTAGGCCGTGTTCATGACTTGCACCGAACGCGGGCCAAAACTAAGGTTGAGCGAAGATTGCCCCGCTGACGGGGGTGGATCAGTTGCGTGTTGGGCTTCGTAGCGACTGGGCTTCATGATGGGAGGCGCGCATGTCGACGTCATTCAGCTGGTTTTTATTGGGAGTGGTTATCGCAATGACTGCGCAAACTCGCAGTGCCTCAGCCGCGGATTCGCCGGCGACAGACGCTGATCGCCGCGCCCAAGCGTTTATCAGCGAGCACGAAGCGAAAATCCGTCCGCTGGAGATCAAGGTGGCCCTAGCCTGGTGGAAGGCGAACACCACGGGCAACGATGATGACTTCGCCGCCAAGGAGCAAGCGCAAAACGAGCTCGATCGGGCGCTTTCCGATGCGAAACGGTTTGCCGAGTTGAAGGCGATTCGCGAAGCCAAACCTAGCGACGAGCTGCTCGCGCGCCAAATCGAGGTGCTCTACCTGGGTTACCTCGAGAAGCAGGTGCCGCCGGAGCTGCTGCGGCAGATCACGGCAAAGGCGAACGCCGTGGAGAAGGCGTTCAACGTGTACCGCGCGAAAGTCGGCGAGCGGCAGATGACCGACAGCGCCGTCCGCAAGGTGCTCTCCGAGTCGAAGGATTCGGCCGAGCGGAAGGCCGTGTGGGAGGCGAGCAAGGGCGTTGGCCCGATTGTCGAGGCGGATCTCAAGGAGCTTGTGGCGCTGCGAAACGATGTGGCCCGGCGGCTGGGCTTCAAAAACTATCACGTTATGCAGCTGTACATCAACGAGCAGAAGCAGGAGGACGTCATCAAGCTGTTCGACGAGCTGGACCAGCTTACGCGCGGGCCGTTCGAGGCGTCCAAGGCGCAAATCGATGAGAAGCTCGCGGCCGATTACCAGATACCGGTCGTCGAGCTGCGGCCGTGGCATTATCACGACCCGTTCTTCCAGGAAGCGCCGAGCGTTTTCGGGACGAACCTCGACACGGTTTTCGAAAAGCTTCCGCAGGGGGGAATTCTGCAGTTGTGCGAGAAGTTTTACGCGGGCATCGATCTGCCCATCGATGATGTGATCAATCGGAGCGACCTGTATGAGCGGCGCGGCAAAAGTCCGCACGCATTCTGCACCGATATCGACCGCGAGGGGGACGTTCGCGTGCTCGCCAACATCGTGCCTAACGAGTATTGGATGAGCACAATGCTGCACGAGCTGGGGCATGCCGTGTATTCCAGCAAGAACATTCCCCAGAGCATGCCGTATGTGCTGCGCACCGATGCGCACATCCTGGCCACGGAAGGCGTGGCAATGATGTTCGAGCGGTTCGCCAAGAGCGGCGACTGGCTGGTGGCGATGGGCGTCGAAGTGCCCGACGTGAAGGCATACAACGAGGCGGGTGCCCGCATGCGGCGCGATCAATTGCTCATTTTCTCGCGCTGGTGCCAGGTGATGCTGCGCTTCGAGAAAGGTCTTTACGAGGATCCGTCGCAGGACATTAATAAGCTGTGGTGGGACCTGGTGGAAAAATATCAGGGCCTGCACCGGCCGGAAGGGCGCGATGCGCCAGACTATGCGAGCAAGATCCACATCGTGAGCGCGCCGGCGTACTACCACAATTACATGCTGGGCCAACTGTTCGCCTGCCAGGTGCACCGCACGATTGCCCGC
>DATFGJ010000246.1:0-3016 GCA_035249585.1 Lacipirellulaceae bacterium | reverse complement strand
GGCCGGCTCGGCTTCCTGAAGAACGTCGGCCTCGAATATCTTACGCTCGAACGCACGGCCCCGACGCTTTCCGGCGGCGAGTCGCAGCGAATCCGCCTGGCCGGCCAGATTGGCTGCGGCCTGGTTGGCGTGCTGTACATCCTCGACGAGCCGTCGATCGGATTGCACCCGCGCGACAACCAGCGGCTGCTTTCCACGCTCGCCAGCCTGCGCGACCTGGGCAACACGGTCGTCGTCGTGGAGCACGATGAAGAAACGATGCGCGCGGCCGACCACATCATCGATTTCGGCCCCGGCCCGGGCGTCCGCGGCGGCGAAGTGGTGGCGACGGGCAGCGCCGACGCGATCGCTGATGAGCCGCGCAGCGTGACGGGAGCGTTTTTGTCGGGCAAGCGGAAGATTGACGTTCGGCCGCGGCGCAGAATGCAGGATGCGGGTTGCGCGGGGCAGGGCAATTCATCCATGAGCAAGCCCGCCAAGAATGGAAAGCCTGCTCCCGGCGTCCAGCATCCCGCATTCTTGCGCGTCGTCGGCGCGCGGCATAACAACCTTAAGAACATCGACATCGAAATCCCACTCGGCGCATTCGTGTGCGTCACGGGCGCCAGCGGCTCCGGCAAAAGCTCGCTCGTAAACGATATTTTGGGCGAAGCGCTCTGCCGCGACCTCATGGGCGGCAAAGGGCAGCCGGGCGATCACGATCGAATCGAGGGCGTGGAACAACTCGATAAGCTGATCGTCATCGATCAATCGCCGATTGGCCGCACTCCGCGCTCCAATCCCGGCACCTACATTAAGGTATTTGACGATATTCGCAGCCTGTACACGCAGCTTCCGGAATCAAAGCGGCGGGGGTACAAGCCGGGGCGGTTCAGCTTTAACGTTTCGGGCGGCCGGTGCGAGGCTTGCGAAGGCAACGGCTCGAACCGGCTGGAAATGGATTTTCTGGCCGACGTGTGGGTCACGTGCCCGGTGTGCCAGGGCCATCGCTTCAACCGCGAGACGCTGCAGGTAATGTACCGCGAGAAGAGCATCGCCCAGGTGCTCGAGATGGACGTGCAGCAGGCGCTGGAGCACTTCGAAAACATCCCTCCGATTCGCCACAAGCTCGGCACGCTTCACTCGGTGGGGCTGGATTACATCAAGATCGGCCAGCCCTCGCCGACGCTCTCGGGCGGCGAGGCGCAGCGCATCAAGCTGGCCCGCGAACTAGTGAAAAAATCGACTGGCCGCACGCTGTACCTGCTGGATGAACCCACGACCGGGCTTCACTTTGCCGACATTGAGCTGCTCTTGAAGGTGCTGCACGATTTTGTGGATGCCGGGAACACGGTGCTCGTGGTGGAACACAATCTGGATGTCGTCAAAACGGCCGACTGGATCATCGACATCGGACCAGACGGCGGCGAAGGGGGCGGGCGGATAGTGGCCTGTGGGACGCCGGAGGAAGTGGCGCGAAATCGCGACTCGTACACGGGGCAAGCGCTGGCGCCGCTGCTCGGCATCGAAAGCAACGGCAAAACAGCCCCCGGCTCCGCCGGGGGTTCCGCGAAGCGGCAAGCGAGTCGCAATGGCAAGGCACATGAGGCCACGCATATCACCGTGCGCGGGGCGCGGCAGCACAACCTGCGCGACCTCGATGTCAAGATTCCGCGCGACCAGATGACCGTGTTCTGCGGGCCCAGCGGTTCCGGCAAAACCTCGCTGGCGATGGACACGATCTATGCCGAGGGCCAGCGGCGGTACGTCGAAAGCCTCAGCTCGTACGCCCGGCAATTCGTCGGCCAGATGCAGAAGCCGCAGGTCGATCACATCGACGGTCTGTCGCCCGCTATCGCGATCGAGCAGCGCAACACGGGCCATACGCCGCGCTCCACCGTCGGCACAGTAACGGAAATCTACGACTATTTCCGAATTCTATTCGCGCGGCTGGGTCAGCCGCATTGCCCGGAATGCGATGTGCCGATCGGCACGCAAACCAGCGATCAAATTGTCGACAAGCTGCTCGAAGAGCCGGCCGGCACGAAGCTCTATGTAATGGCGCCGGTCGAGGTGCAGGTCGGCGAGCAATATGAAACGCTATGGGAGTCGCTGCGCGGCGGCGGCTACGTACGCGTGCGAATCGACGGAAAAACGCACTCGCTCGATAAAGCGCCGCCGATCGACCGGCGCCGCAAACACGCGGTCGACGTGGTCGTCGACCGCATCGTCGTGCGCGCCGATGCCCGCTCGCGCATTGCGGGTAGCATCGAGAACGCGCTGGCGCTCGGCAAAGGCGTGGTACACGTAGCCCATCCGGCAGACGATGTGCCCGAACAGCGCTGGCCCGTGCGCGTGCACAGCCAGCACCTGGCCTGCGAGAAGTGTGGCCGCAGCTTCGACACGTTGAGCCCGCACAGTTTTTCGTTCAACAGCGCGCTGGGGTGGTGCCCGGCCTGCGAGGGCTTGGGCACGCAAGTTGGCGCGAACCCGGCCGCGCTCGTGCGCGACCCAACGCTCACGCTCGCCAAGGGGGCGCTTTTGGTGTGGCCTGACGTATCGCTGGAAATGTCGAGGGCGATGCTGGCGGCGCTTTCGGCGCATACCGGCCTGCCGATCGATGTGCCCTACCAGGACCTTTCACCTCGGCAGAAGCGGATGGTGCTGTTTGGTACAGGCGACGAGTGGATTAGCGTTTATAGTACGAAAAACCCCCGGCAAAGCCGTGGGCTGCCGGACAACTGCGAAGACGCGACGGCCCCCGGCTCCGCCGGGGGTTCGTTGCGCCCACTATTCCGCTTTCAGTTCAAAGGGCTTTACCCGGCGCTCGAGGAAGCCTCCAAGCTCTCGCCGCGGTTGCGGGCGATGCTGGAGCAGTTTGTCGGCGAGATCGATTGCAGCGAGTGCGGAGGCAGCCGGCTGCGCGACGATGCGGCAGCGGTGCAATTTCGTGGCCGCACGCTCGACCAGGTCGGCCGGACGCCGCTTGGGGAGCTGCTCGCTCAAATCAAAAAATGGCGGCTTGCCGCGAACGAGA
>DATFGJ010000245.1:0-8646 GCA_035249585.1 Lacipirellulaceae bacterium | reverse complement strand
GGCGGCACGGGCCGTCTCTTCGATCGTCGGCTCCCGGCCTAGGTCCTGTAAGAGCTGCCGCGAGACGTTCCGCACGCGGCTCATCGTCTCGACCATGTGCACGGGGATGCGAATCGTGCGGCTCTGGTCCGCCACGGCACGCGTGATCGCCTGGCGAATCCACCACGTGGCGTACGTGCAGAACTTGAACCCGCGGCGGTACTCGAACTTGTCGACCGCACGCATCAGGCCGGCGTTGCCCTCCTGAATCAGGTCGAGGAACGACAGGCCGCGGTTGCGATACTTCTTGGCAATCGACACGACGAGGCGGAGGTTGCCCTCGCTGAGGCCGCGCTTGGCCCGCTGGTATTCGCTATAGACCTTTTTGAGGTCCTTGATGCGATTGCGCAGGCTGGAAGGCGTTTCTTGCAGCGCCCGCAAGATATTGCGGAACTCAACCAACAGCGGCTTGCGCTCGGCGGGCGACTTTTTATCGCGCTTGGCCTGCTCAATTTGGCCCTTCAGATGATCGATTCGAGCGCTGAACTGCTCCAGCTGGCCGATCATCGGCTCGATCCGCTGCGTGCGCAGGCCCAGCTCTTCAACCAGCAGCACGGCTCGGCAGCGCCGGCGGCTGAGCCGCTTCCACGCGGACTTGCGATCATTCGCCTTGTGCGATTTGCTGGTGGCGATGCGATAATCATCGGCATTGCGCTCCAACAGGCGGTCAAGCGTCGCCAGATTATGCGGAAGCCGGCCGAGGATCTGGTCCTTTTCGAGCCGGTCGGTGACGGAGACCTGCACCGTTCGGTCGAAGGGCAGTTCGCCGCGGTGCACGCGGTGCAGCACTTTGACGGCGCTGCGAATCACGTAGTCGCAGCAAAGCAGCTTGCGGCGGAAAGCGGCACGCGTAATTTCGATTTTGCGCGCCAGGTGAATTTCTTCCTTGCGCGTCAGCAGCGGGATCTCGCCCATCTGCGTGAGATACATCCGCACGGGATCGTCCGACCAGGATTCCCCATCGCCGGTGAGCAGGCCTTCGGTATCCAGCTCGTGCCCGTCGACCGCTTCCAAAGCCTCCTGATCGACGTCGTGCTCCACGAGGGCATCGGTCTCTTCGTCGTCCTCGTCCAGCGGCTTGTCGTCGAGGTCCGTCGCAACGTCGCTGACTACTGTCGTTTCATCATCGAGGTCATGGTCCAATAATGAATCGTACAAGATTTAAACTCCTACCAATTGAGGCCAACGGAATAAGACACCAAACGTGCTCAGGGGATGTCCGGCAGGAAAAGTCTCCGAGGATCGGCACGTCGATCTAGCTTCTAGCGAGGCTCCGGCTGCAGGCGCCCTGGTAGGTAAGGGCCCCCTGCAAAAAGCGCGGACCGGCAAAGCTTGGAACGCCAATTTGGACCACCGACGCACTTGGCAACCGACGGGATGCCGACGCAGACATTCCCCCTGATTTACTGCGCTAAACAGGCGAATGACAACTAATTCTAACACCGCTCGCTCGAACGTCTCGCTCGACTCGACATTTGGTAAAAGATTATGCCGAGGCAAAACACGCGACCCGATAACAAACTCTGCCTGACCGAAACGCTTTACGAATCGCAGACGGTTGTTCGTAACTTGTCCCCTTGCGCCGCGAGAGCGTAATTCACCTCGGCGAGGGACACGACGCAACTCGCTGCCCGAGACAGACGAAGAAAACAAAAGGCAGTACTCCCCAATGCCTTTGCAACAGATCGACCCTGGATACGGCCGCGTCCTTGTGGCAATGGACCCGCAGCAAAACGTTCCAGCCCCCACTCGATAATCAACGAGAGCGCCGACGCCCCACGCGTAACCGGTCCGCGCGGCCTCCCGTCGCGCCGCGTCCATGAACTCTCCGAATGCTGCCCTTCACTCTGGGAGGTAAAGCCTTTCAATTTTAAGCAGCACTAAAACCCAGTCCATAGGCAAGCGATGAAAAATCCTTACGATGAGCATAAATCGATGCCGAGCTCGCGCCACGTCGTTTTGACGACGTTGGCGCCGCCATATTCGTTGCTCGCAATGCTGTATCTTGTTTGCTGGTATTAGGTTGCGACTCACATTGGTGCTGAAAGAACGCGGGCATTGATGCGCCAATGACGAAATACCTTCTCACTTGTGGCTGCGGCGCAACTTTGCCCGTCGATGTGGGACAAGCGGGTGAACGCGTTGCTTGCCAGTGCGGAGCGACGCTCGAGGTTCCGCCGCTGCGAAAGCTGCGTCATTTGCCCGTGGCGCCGATACCGGTGGAAGCGTCGGCATCTTGGAATGCGCGGCGTGGGATTGTGGCGACACTGATCATCCTGGCGGCGATCCCCGCTCTGATTGCTCTTTGGAGCCGGCTGACCGAACCGAAGGTCGCCACCTTTGAGCCCGCCGCCTACACACGCAACGTGGAAGAGCGATTGAAAACGATCAGCCCGCTTCAGGCGTGGCAACTATGGGTGCAGCATTACCGCCCCATGGGCGAACTCGGATTTTTCCAGCTTGTTGATCCTCACACGGCGGCCATCGACCAGGAGGTCGCCAAACGGCGATTCTTGCAGGGCATTTTGCTGGTGACGGCGGTGGTGTTGATGGCCTTCGCCGCAATCGCCGCATTCTGGCCGCGATCCCAGGCAAGGAGACAGGGAGACAAGGAGACAAGGAGCGCTCGATAACAACGAGTCTCCTTGTCTCGCCCTCTCCGTTCGGCTGCGACCCGGCACACGGCAAGTCCGTGTCCCGTGTACTCGCACGGCTGAAGCCATGTCAGCTTGTCTGCTTTACTTCCCCGCGTAGCGGTTCATCGAGATTTTCTTCTTGATCTCGTCCTTCAGCCGCTGAATCACCGACTGCTTGTCGGTATTTTCCAGGATTCGCGTCACGACTCGCTTCGGTCCCTGTTGGCCCCAACTGGCGCCGTGTTCGAAGTAATAGCGGGCGGCTTGGCCGACGATGTAGGAGCCATAGCCTGCGGCTGCACCCTGAGGCAGTGCCGTGAGCAGCGTGCCCCAGCCGCCGGTGACTGCTTTGAAGAACGACGATGCGTAACTCACGGCCGCTTCGCTGAGCATGACCCATCCGGCCGCCTTCAAGATCGACGTGATGAGGTCGCGGGCGTTGGCCGTGGTGATTTCGATGCCGTAAACCTTGCCGAGCGTTACAACCATGACGGCATCGACCGCCGTGCCGCCGACAACATCGGCCACAGCGAGCGGGTTCGACGCCACGCCGATCGACTTCATCACCGCGAAGCTCCAAATCGTCGCCGTGGCCTTCTCATTGCGCATCCGTACGCGCAGCGCGCCCATGCGATCGCTCTTGTCGGCAGCATACATGGCCGCGTTGAGCGCGACGAGCGCCTTGCCCTCCGCTGCCAGGACTTCGAGGATACGCTCGCGCAGCGCGGCGACATCGGGTACCGGCTTCCGCCATTCCTGGCGTGTGCGGCCTTCGGCCGATTCAATATAGTATTCGACCTGGCGCGGATCGGCCTTTGCCGTGACGATGTTCGCCGGGTCGACGATCCCGGCCAGCCGCGAGCCGGTGAACACGCTCATCAACTCGTCCAGTTCCTGCGGCGTGTACAAGTCGGCCTTGTTGAGCACCAGGATGATCGGCTTGTGACTTGCCGCCAGCTCGACAAGGGCCGAGTACTCAACTTCGTTTAAGTCAGAATCGGTCACGAAGAGCACCAGGTCAGCCCGTGCGGCCGCGTCGTGTGCCATGGCTGCCCGTTCGGCGCCGTCCACTTCATTGAGGCCGGGGGTATCGATCAAGACGACTTGCGACTCGGCCAGCCCTGGCACGACATATCCAGCGCCCTCCCATCCCAGATTCCACACATCCTTAGTCCAGCCGCCGCGCACGTTGACTTCGGCAACCGCTTCGCCTACGAGCGCATTGATGAGCGCGGATTTGCCCGTGCTGATTTCGCCGAAGACGACGATTTCTACTTTGCCGGCGGCCAGCTTCTCGGCCATTGCATGCAGCTGATCGAGATCACGCTGCAGCGACTCGCGCTCCTCCGGGCTGCAGCGGCGAAAATGCTCGATCGCGCCGCGAATCGAAGCCATCGCGGCCTCGTAGTCGCCGTCGAGCGCTGTTCCGTTCGCGCCAGCGGCACTGTTTGCGAGCTGCGTGCCGTCGTGTTGCAATTCATTCATCATCATTTGCCGTCCCTGGCCAACCGCTCCCGGCCCAATTGAATCAACTTCTTGAGCTGCTCGGGCTGCGTGACTTCGGCCCATTTGCGGCGTGCGAGCTCGGCCAAGCCGCCGGGCGGTGGTTGCATCTCGTTGCGGAAATATTCGCAGAACACGCGGCCGATCCAGCGCGTTACAACTGCCTGCACTAAACCCTGAATCGCCCCGCCGGCGATCGTGCCGATGCCCGGCACCGTCTTGAGCAGCGAGCCAATTCCGGCCGCCAGCGCCGGCGCGGCCGCTGAAGCGCCGACCATCGCCACGAGATTTTTGCCTAACTGGCCGAGCAGCGTGACGACCGTGTCGACGTCGATCCGCTGCTGGTACACTCCGGCCAGGTCCATTACCATCTTCACGGTGATCGCGCTGCCGCCCGCGAGGTCCAAAAGCGGAAACGGATTGAGCGCCGTCGCGCCGCCGGCCGCCCACATGTATTTGTTGATCACCTCGTCGGCCCGCGCGTCGAGCGCCGCCAGCACACGCTCCTTCGCCTCGTCCACAAGCCCGCGCGATTGAAGCAGCAAGTTTGCCAAGAGCAAGTCGCGGCCGTCGCGCTGGACAATCGACATCAGCCGCCGCGCGAGCGGGCCGATATCCGGCTCGACGTCGACTTCTTCCTCTTGCTCCAAACCGTCGGAAAGCACGCGTACGCGGCGCCGCTTCGTTGGCCGCGAGCGCACGGCCACCACGTCGGCCACGTTTACGGCCGTCGCCGCCTGCTCGCTAATCTGCGCCAATAGTTCGTCGCGCTCGGGCGCATCGTACCAATCCTCCTTGTTGAGGCACACGACGATGCGCTTCTCCATGTCGGCCAGCGCTTCAAGCAACTCGCTTTCGTACGACTTGAGCGGGCCGTCCACGACGAACAGCACCAGGTCGGCATTTTTGGCCGCCGCAGCCGACTCGCTGGCTCGTGCCTCGCCTCGCACTTCCGCCAATCCGGGCGTATCCACGAGCACCACGCGATCGCCCGCCGGCCAGGGGATCTCGCTGCGCGTGGTCGTCGTGCCGCCAACCACATTGGTGCGAAACATGTTCCGCCCGGCGAGCGCGTTGAGCAGCGATGACTTGCCGCTGGAGATCGTGCCGAACGCCACAATCTCGAGCTGCTGCGCTTCGCGCTTGGCTTCCAGCTCGGAGATCGACTTGGCGATTTCGGCCCGCACTTCCGGCGACACGCGGTCGCCCCCGACGTATTCGCGCCCGGCGCCCAGATTCTCATCAATTTCGGCGCCCTGAGCGGTCGCCGTCATTTCGCTGGGGCTTAGCTTGCGCCGCTCGCGCTCGGCCGACTTTTGTCGCGTGTTCCGGAAGATGTGCACGAGAATCGAAATCAAAAGGCCGCTTAAGAGCAGCGCCCCGATCGAAACAATCGCCACATAGGCGTAAGCCGCCCAGGGACTCACCTGGTGCGCTTGATGAAAGCCGGCAGCCAGTTGCGGCGGCAGCGTCACGAGCACGTACCCGATAACGGCCAGAAGCACAACGAGAAAAATGCCGGTGGCAGCGCGCGAGTTGGACATTGCGTCATTATAAGCCAGGCCGGAGAGTGCGCGAGGGGGAGAATGGGCGAGGGGCGTGGGAATAACATTAGCGCGAGCTCGTGCATTTCTTCGCATCTCCCCCTCTCCCACTCTCCCCTTCTTCGATACAACAGATTATGGATGAAATCACTTAGGACGTTCCAATATGAAAGCCGCCTACATCGAAAAACCTGGCCCGCCCGAGAACATCATCATCGGCGAGCGCCCGACGCCCGAGCCAACTGGCAACCAAGTGCTCGTGCGCGTCGCCGCCGCGGCGCTCAACCCGGTCGACACCTATATCCGCGCGGGCACGGTCAAAATGGATATTCCGCTGCCGTTTATTGTCGGATGCGATCTGGCGGGCATCGTCGAGAAGGTTGGCCCGAATGCGAAGCGCTTCAAGCCCGGTGAGCGCGTGTGGGGATCCAATCAGGGTTTGTTGGGGCGGCAAGGCACGTTTGCCGAATACGCGGCCGTCGACGAAGATTGGCTCTATCCGACGCCGGACGGTGTGAGGGATGAAGCGGCCGCGGCCTGCGCGCTGGTTGGCATCACCGCACATCTTGGTCTGGTGCGCGACGCAAAGCTTAAGAGTGGCGAGACGCTGTTTGTGAACGGCGGCACGGGCGGTGTCGGCTCGATGGTCGTGCAAATGTCGAAAGCAATCGGAGCGCGCGTCATCACCACCGCCGGCAGCGATGAAAAAGTGAAAGCCTGCCGAGAGCTGGGAGCTGATTTCGCGATCAACTACAAGACCGAGGACGTGAACTCGCGAGTAAAGGAGTTAGCGCCAGAAGGCGTCGACGTCTGGTGGGAAACGCTGCGCGAACCGAACTTCGACCAGGCCGTGCCGCTGCTGGCCGCGCGAGGCCGCATGATCCTGATGGCCGGCCGCGACGCCCGGCCGCCGTTCCCGGTCGGCCCGTTTTACGTGAAGGGCTGCAGTTTGCACGGCTTCGCGATGTTCAACGCCACGCCGGAAGAGCAGCGGGCCGCCGCCGAAGATATCAACCGCTGGCTCGCCGCTGGTAAAATCAAGCCGCGCATCGCCCGCATTATGCGGCTCGACGAAGCGGCAGCGGCTCATCGCCTGCAGGAAGAGAACACAATTGGCAAAGCCGGCACGTTGGCTGGTAAGATCGTAATCAAACCATAATATTTTAACCACGGAGACACGGAGGACACGGAGAAGAGACGATGTGAAAGTCTTACTCCGTGATCTCCGTGCCTCCGTGTTTTGATCAAAGATTGAAATGCTAACGCGAATCCTTGAACCCGAGCTGATGGATACCGTGGAGGACGCGCACGAATATGATGCGATGGACCATTCCATCGTGAACGCGCAGTTTGTAACCGATTTAATGGCGGCGATTGCGGATTGGTCACTGAAACTGCCAGCCGAAACGCCAACCATTCTTCAAATCCTCGATCTCGGCGCCGGAACCGCACAAATTCCTATCGAACTGGTTCGCCGCGCGGATAGCGTTCACGTCACAGCAGTCGACGCGGCTGAAAACATGCTCGCCCTGGCACGCGCGAATGTAGCCGCGGCCAGCTTGTCGGGACACATCACGATGGCACTGGCCGACGCCAAGAGCCTGCCCTTCGATTCGGCGACGTTTCCCGTCGTCATCAGCAACAGCATCATCCACCACATCGGCCAGCCTCACGAGGTCGTCGCTGAGGCGGTTCGTGTCACTGAGCCAGGCGGGTTGTTGTTCCATCGCGACCTCGTGCGGCCGGCCGATGAAGACCAGTTGCAACACATCGTATCTACGTACGCGAGCGACGCGACACCTTATCAGCGCCGGCTATTCGCCAATTCGCTCCGCGCTGCCCTGACGCTCGATGAAATGCGGAATGTCGTCGCCGGATTCGGCGGCTTGCCCGATGCCGTCCAGATGACTTCGGACCGCCATTGGACTTGGGCGGCAACAAAAATGTAGCAGCACACTCCGTGTGCCGTAGCAGTCAATTGAAACGCTTGTCATTGCGCTGCTTACGGCACACGGGGTGTCCCTGCTACACCAAACCCCAGCGCTTGCGCAAATACCATTCGGTACCCAAGAGGCCGACGAACAACAAGAAGAACGGCCAAGTGTCCCAGTAAGTCACTCTGGCGATGACTTCTTCTTTCAGTTCGGGCGGCTTGTCGGCCAGCCGCTTCAACAAATCGGGCAGTTCCTCGGCCGCCAGCGCCGCGCCGCCGGCCGGCTTGGTCATTTCTGCCAATTGAGCCATGACGCTCGGCTCGGCTGCCGGCCGATCGAGCTCCAAATCCTGATCCGGCACCAAGAATCGCGCTTCGGCTGTGCCCAGCACCGCGTCGCCCTCTTTTCCAGTGACGACAATTTTGTAATCGCCTGGCTCAGTTGTTTCGCGGAATGTGGCCACCCACTCGGCATCCGATTTCGTCGCGCGGACCTGCGCTTTGCTGCCGTCCGGTTTTTCGACGACGACTTCAAATGTGGCCGCATCGATCGGTTCCCCCTTCGCATCCTCCGCACCGACCGCAAACTCGACGCGCGTGCCGCGCATCGCGCGGCGGCCGGCGAGGCGAATCCAGACCCGGCCGGCGGTTTCTTCATCTTTCTTGGCGAGCCACAGCACGCATTGCCGCCAGAAGCGGCGATGCGCGTCGGCGAAACCGGCCATGGGCCATCGCCACGTCGAATCTCCGGCGAAGGCAAGCGTCCGCCCGTCGCCTGATTGGCCGGCTACAAGCAGCGGATGTCGCTGCGGATCGTCGGCTTCGGCGAGCACCTGGGCGTTGCGCTTGAGCTGGCCGCGCTCGAAGAGGTTGGCGCCGTCTAATGGCGGCAGTTGCGACCAAGGGTTCAGGGTTCGGGGTTCAGAGTTCAAGTTCCGATTTGTGCCCGAACCCCGACCACTGAACCCTGAACTTTCGATCTGCATGATGG